>CAZNMP010000229.1:0-5697 GCA_964573875.1 uncultured Planctomycetaceae bacterium
GTGCTCGACGACCTTCCGAAGAACCGGTTCCTGGCGGAATTCCGCCGCTTTCATGAGAAGATCGTGAACTGCGGCCTTTATAATGCCTTGTCACAAACGCTGTTGAAACTAACCTCGCCGGGAGTACCCGATATTTATCAGGGACAAGAGCTATGGGATTTTAGCCTCGTTGACCCGGATAACCGCCGGGCGGTGAATTTTGGGCAGCGTCAGAAAATGCTCACGCGACTCCGCAAGGATATGGGCCGCCGTGAGCGATCGTTGCTTTCGCTGGCGCGGCAACTTGCTCAAAACCCACGTGATCCCCGGCTCAAACTATTCGTTACCTGGCGAGTTCTCCAGCTTCGCCGACGGCATTCCGGCCTTTTTCAGCGAGGCGACTACCTTCCGCTGGATATCCAAGGGGCGAAGGCAAGACATTTGTGTGCTTTTGCATGGCAGTGGTCTCCTCCGCCAGGAATGGAACGACAGACCGCCATTATCATCGCGCCGCGTCTAATCGCACAGTTGACCCAGTTGCCAACCAACGAGTCTCCAACATTTTCGCCACTGAGTTCCGCCACTTGGGAAGACACGCAAATCATTACCGAGAATATGGAATTGCCCTCGCTACGAAACGTGTTTACGGGGCAAACTTGTTCTTCGCTGCTCCATCGTATCTCAGCGGCGGAAACGTTGGCGGATTTTCCTGTAGCTGTGCTTACGAACATTGCTGGTGGATGATTATTGGCCGACTATGCATGCCTCAAACCCACCAATACTCTCATAACCACCGGCACAAAAAAACGGGGCAGGTCAATCTTTCAATTCAGAGTTGTGAGGCGGCGCCTTTGCGAAGCAGCAAACGATTTGCCGAAGGCATGGGATGGTCGATGCGTTTAGGATGGGCAAAATCAGAACAGTTGCGAATTGGAAACCGTATGGCTAACCGCTCATCTCGGTCGCCGGGCGAGGCGAAGTTGGGCGCGGCTTTGATCGACGGCCTTGGCGCGAGCGGTTAATAGCTCAGGCGTTTTGGCGGGGCGGGCAATGGCCGTGTGAAGCTGTTCGAGAACGACCGCCTCGTCAATTTCAGCGGCAGGCATGGCACGGTGGGTTAAAATCGAAACCACATCGCCCAAAACCTCGACGAAACCGCCTTCGACGTAGTAACTGTTGATTTGGCCGTCGAAATGGATCCGCATTTCGCCGCAGCCGAGCCAGCCGATCATCGGGGCATGGCCCGGCGCGATGCCGATCTCGCCGTCGAAAAGCGTGAGAGCGACGAACTCGGCCGGCTGGTCGAAAAGCGTTTCTTCAGGAGTTACGACGATGCACTGCATAAGATAAACTCCAATGTCCAATGTTCAATGTTCAATGCCTTTCAGGAATCGGTCATTGAACATTGGTCATTTGTCCTTTACTATTTTCCTTCCATCTTCTTCGCTTGTTCTTCAGCCTGTTCGATCGGGCCGACGTACATGAAGGCTTGCTCGGGCAGGTGGTCCCATTTGCCGTCGCAGATTTCCTCGAAGCTGCGAATCGTGTCGGCCAGCGGGGTGATTTCGCCCGGCTTGCCGAGAAACGCCTCGGCCACCAAGAACGGCTGCGAGAGGAACCGCTCGATACGCCGGGCACGATGCACCACGAGTTTGTCGGCCTCGCTCAACTCGTCAACACCCAAGATGGCGATGATGTCCTGCAATTCGCGATAACGCTGCAAGGTCATCTGCACGCGCCGGGCACAAGCATAGTGGCGGTCGCCCACGTACTGCGGATCGAGGATGCGGCTGGAGCTGGCCAGCGGATCGACGGCCGGATAAATACCCTTGGCACTGATGGCGCGTTCGAGATAAATGAACGCATCCAACTGGCCGAACGCGGCGGCCGGCGCGGGGTCGGTCGGGTCGTCGGCGGGCACGTACACGGCTTGCACCGATGTAATAGCTCCCTTGTTGGTCGAAGCGATACGCTCTTGTAACTGGCCCATTTCCGTGGCCAAGGTAGGCTGATAACCCACGGCCGACGGCATACGGCCGAGCAATGCGGATACTTCGCTGCCGGCTTGGGAGAAACGGAAAATGTTGTCGATGAACAATAGCACGTCGGCTCCGGTGGTATCGCGGAAATACTCGGCCATCGTTAAGGCCGAAAGCGCGACGCGGAGACGAGATCCTGGCGGTTCGTTCATTTGACCGAATACCATGCAGGTCTGCTCGATCACTTTGCGGCCGGTATTGCCGATTTGCGTTTCCTGCATTTCGAGCCAGAGGTCGTTGCCTTCGCGCGTCCGCTCGCCGACGCCGGCGAACACGGAATAACCACCGTGAGAACTGGCGATACGGGCAATCAACTCGGTCAGAATCACGGTTTTGCCCAAGCCGGCGCCACCGAACAAACCGGCCTTGCCGCCGCGGACGAACGGGGTCAAGAGGTCGATCACCTTGATGCCCGTCTCGAACACTTCAGTTCGGGTCGAAAGGTCGGTCACTTCAGGCGCTTCACGATGGATGGGCCAGAAGTCGTCGGGCTTCACGGGACCGCGATTGTCGATGGCATCGCCCGTCACATTGAATACGCGGCCGAGCGTAGCCTTGCCGACCGGCACCTTGACCGGCGAGCCGGTATCAACGCATTCCATGCCGCGGATCATGCCGTCGGTGCTTCCCAGAGCAACGCAACGCACGCGGCCGCCGCCCAAGTGCTGTTGCACTTCGCCGGTGAGGTTCAGTTCGATGCCCTTTTGCTTGCTGGTGATTTTCACGGCATTGTAAATCGCCGGCAGCCGATGTTCGGCAAACTCGACGTCGAACGTCGAACCGATGATTTGCGAAATATGGCCGATGTTCTGGGCGGAAGCGTTCGTAGCGGCAGACATAACGGTTACTCTTGGTCTTGCGGACTATGTAAAATTTACTGGGAATCGAGAAAAATGGTTATTGCAACGTTTGTGGATCGCTGTTTACGGCTTGGGAACAATGGGTTTCAATGCTTGGACGAACGAATCCGCCATGCGCATCATGCCGAGGTCATTCGGATGGCAGCCGTCAACCGTGCCTTCGCCATCATCGCCCAACATGCCCTGGCTCGAAAGGAAAAACAGATGTTGCACGCCGTCGGCCTTCAACTTCTCCAAGACGGTGCGCAACACGCGGCCTCGCCCGGTCGGGCAAACCTTTTGGAAGCTGGAATCCTCGGCCAACAAAATCGGCGTGTTGGGATGCGTTTGACGCAATCGCTTTACAAACGGCTCAACACGTTCGGCCACCTGTTGATCCGACATATTCCAAATACAATCGAGAACATAGACGGCCGGATCGAGTTCACCCAACAACTCGGCCATTTCCGGCTCCATTTTTCCACTACCGCTGAAGCCGAGATTTACCAGGGGCATATCCAGCTTGCGGCCGACAATCGCGGTGAAGGCCATGCCCGGCCGCGAAGCGCAACCGCCCTGGGTAATCGAGGTGCCGTAGAACACAATGGGTTTTCCGGCCTTTTTACAGGCGGAAACGGTTTGACCCTTGGGCACGCCAATCTCGATGGATTTTACGCCGTTGTAGAGCGGCAGATAAAGCAGATACTGCTCACCACGCGGCATGGAGAACGTAGCCGTGTTCGTGACATTCTCGGGCCGCCCATTGCCGACGAACCGCCAGCTTCCGGCTTTTTCCTTGACGTAGAGATCAACGCCGCTCATGCCTGTCGGAGGCATGTGCGGCATGCCCAGGCCGGCACTGAGGAGCGTCCAGCGCACCTTGATCGAAGGCGCCTCGGTCGTGAACCGGATGCAGAGGCCGGCACTGTGATGGCTCAGTCCCCAAACCGACTCGGGCGCTTTGCCTTGGGCTTTACCGGGCAAGCGGTCGTAGAAAGACTGCGTGTCGGTCCAGCTTTTCCCTTCGATGCCAAGTTGGGCAGCGTCGAACCATACATCGTCCGCCGGTTCCGCGCGCAGGATGCCCGGCACGGCGACGATTGCCGCGTAAAAGAGCAGCCACGAGAGTGTGTTCTTGCAATGGTCCATGAAGAATTCCCTTGTGGTTTTCTATTCGTTTAATGCTTCCGCACCGCCGATGATCTCCAGCAACTCGCCGGTGATCTGGCCTTGGCGGGCACGGTTGTACGACATCGACAATTGCGAGATCATGCCGTCGGCGTTTTCCGTGGCGGCCTTCATGGCCACCATCCGCGCGATCTGCTCGCTTACGGCGGCGTCCAGAAAACACTTGAACAACTTCACTTTGAAGCTGGCAGGCACGACCTCATCCAAAATACTTTCGGCCGAGGGCAGGAAATCGTATTGCGGTTCGGAACCGGAAATCGCCTCATCGGCTCCCTCGATGTTGCCCAGGGGCAGCAGCGTTTCAACCACCGCCGATTGCCGGCTGGCACTTTCGAATTTTGTGTAAACCACGTCGAGGCGATCCAGCGTGCCGGCCACGAAATCGGCCAGATAGCGACTGGCCAAGAGATCGACCTCGGCAAAGCTCGGCTTGTCCTCGAAATGCGTAAACGTCGCGTCCGGCTCGGTCTTGCGGAATCGGAAAGCCGAGATGCCGCGTTTGCCGGCTACTTCCAGCCGAACTTCGGGCACGGTGTTTTTCAGTTCGCGGAATCGGGCATTGGCCAACCGCACGATGTTGCCGTTGTAGCCGGCACACAGTCCGCGATTAGCAGAAATCACCAACAGGAGCGCCTTTTTGGGTTCGGGCCGAGCCTGCAACAGCGGATGGCTCACTTCCAGACCGCTATGGGCCAGATGGCCGACCAACGCGGTGATGCGTTTCGTATAGGCCGTGGCGTTGGTCGCCCGGTCCATCGCGCGCTTGAACCGCGCGGTGGAAATCAGTTCCATCGTCCGCGTGATCTTGCGAATGCTGCGGATGGAACTACGACGTCGATCTAGTGCGCGGGCTTTGGCCATGGGAAATTTTCAGTTATCAGTAGTCAGTTTTCAGTTGCCAGTAGCGAAATTTCAGTAGGCCGACGAAACTTTGGCTCGCCCAGCCCAGTTCAACGCCCTACTATACCGTTACTGTTTCCTTTTTACCTGCATAACGTTTCTGGAACTCTTCGATCGCCTGGTCAATTTCGTTGGCCGAGGCGTCGTCGAGCTTGCCGCTGTCGGTGATCTTCTGACAGAGCGGTTTCCGCTCGTCATGAAGAAACTTCAGGAAGCCTTCTTCCCAAGCGTGGACTTCCTTCAACGGAATCTTGTCCAAGTGGCCCTTGGTGCCGGCATAGATGCTAAAGACCTGATCGGTCACGTGCATCGGGTGGTAAAGACCTTGCTTCAACAGTTCGGTCATGCGATAGCCGCGGTCGAGCCGCGACTGCGTGGCGGCGTCCAAGTCGGTGCCCAACTGGGCAAACGCTTCGAGCTCGCGGAAGGCGGCCAAGTCGAGACGCAAACCGCCGGCCACTTTCTTCATCGCTGCCACTTGAGCATTACCGCCCACGCGGGAAACCGAGATGCCCACGTTCATGGCAGGCCGCTGACCGGCGAAGAACAAGTCGGGCTGCAAGTAAATCTGGCCATCGGTGATCGAGATCACGTTGGTCGGAATGTAGGCCGACACTTCGCCTTCGAGCGTTTCGACGATCGGCAACGCGGTGAGCGAGCCGCCGCCCAACTCCTCGCTCAGCCGGGCCGCGCGTTCGAGCAAACGGCTGTGGCAATAGAAAATATCGCCGGGGTAGGCCTCGCGTCCCGGC
>CAZNMP010000230.1:0-5667 GCA_964573875.1 uncultured Planctomycetaceae bacterium
AATACTGCCGTTTCTGTGCCTGGCAAGCGTGTACGCCGCACATCAACGATCCCTGGTTGTTCGGCTATTTTCTCGATAACGAATTGGCCTGGTGGGGCGAAGCTTGGGGGAATCTTGATACGGGGCTTTTCGATCTGGTGATGCGCAAGTCGGCAACTCATTCGGCGAAACGGGCCTTGCGCGATTTCCTTGCCCAACGCTATGGCAATGATATCGGCCGTTTCAATCAGGCATGGGGCTCGAAAATCGAATCGTTCGACCGAATTCTCGAAAGCAACCCTCTTACAGGCTTGGAAACGAAGACGGTATCGGCCGATAAAAAAGCATTTGCCGGTCTTATCGGTGAGCGGTATTTCGGGGCGATCACTCGTGCGATTCGCGAGGTTGATCCCAACCACATGATTTTGGGATGTCGTTTTGCGGGCGGCTATGCACCGGAGAGCGTTTGGGAAGCGGCCGGACATCATTGCGACATCGTGACATTCAACTATTACGGAAACGTGGATCTGACGCGCGGTATTGCGCGCGATGATCGCCATTGCCGCCGCGGCAAACTGCTGTCCGAGGTCTTTCTGGAGTTCTACAAAGCGGGGCAACGGCCGATGATGGTCACGGAATGGTCGTTCCCGGCTTTGGATGCGGGTTTGCCGAGCATTCATGGCGCGGGGCAGCGGTTCCGCACGCAAGCCGAACGCACGAGGGCTACGGAAATCACCGCCCGAACGATGTTGGCAATGCCGTTTATACTCGGCTACGACTATTTCATGTGGGTGGATGAGCCGGGCCCGGGGATTTCGGAAAAATTCCCCGAGGACTCGAATTACGGACTCGTCAACGAAGAAAACAAGCCTTACGAACTTCTTACGACGATGTTCACGAACGTACATCGCGATGCCGCGCGTTTGCGGCGGGAAGGACTCGCGAAGGCGGGCGTTGCCACCAGCGAATCGGCGCCTCCGCCATCGCGACTTGCACAATTCTTAGCAAAAACCTCCGCTCAAGCGGCTGGAAGTCCTGTGCCGGATTCGGCATTGCGTTTTGAACGGAAGGGCGAAGATTATTTGGCATCCAACGGCGTTTGGGAGATTCGCGGCCGCGTGGGGGCGGGGCCCTTGACGACCGATATCCGGCACCGTGGGCTTCCGATGGGACGTTTTAACGGCGTCGTGCAAGAATTCGTTGAACAAAACCAATGGGTGTCGGTCGAACGATTGGCCGACGTCCAAGCAGTTGTCGGCCAAAAAGCAATGACGCTCGATTTGATCGGCCGTTTCGTGGGCCCTCCGCAAGATGCCCGGCAATCGTTCGAGATTGCCTATCGTTTGACTCTGCAACCCAACTGCGATTGGTTTACGGTGGAGTTGCTTTGGTGCCGGAACCTGAGCAACCGGCCGTTGGATATGCGGGCAGTCTACTTCTATCTCACGAGCCAGATCGGCGGATCGACGGCCGACGATGCGCCGATTGGACCGGAAGCCGTGCCGCAATTGTGGGGCACGGTTGCCGGTGATGCTTGGCTCGATCGCCAAGCCAAGGCCTTTTGGGGATTTGCCGTTGACGACGTTGATGACGTGCAAGTTCGATTTTGGTTGGATGACCAGAAAGGCCAGCATCCGGATGCCCGATTGGAGATCGAGCAAAAACTGGGACCGAACGAGACGTTTCGCCCCAAGTCACGGGTTGGCGTGATTTGTCTGGCCGGACGCGGCGACCGAAACCAGTGGGAAGCCCAAGCCCGTAAGACGCTCGATTCGCTTGATACGCCGTAGAAGATCGAGCCCTCTCCCACTCTTTTCATTCATTTCTTGGCCGTAAACGGTGTTCGCGGGCCAGCTCTAGCAATATACACACCCCCCTTGTGTGGCAATTTGCGGGATTTTTGTCTGATTTGGCCCTGGAAGTTGGAAAGGGAGGTAGGAGCGAAGTTAGCATAAAAGGATGAGGCACTTTCTCGGGGGGGCATCGCTACTTTTCCCATGATTGACCATACCGAATTTCTGAAACTCCTATTAGCGCATCAGGCCGACTTGCAGGCTTTTCTGGCCTCGTTGGTTCGCAGCCGGGTTGACTGCGAGGATGTGTTTCAGGAAACGGTGTTGACGCTCTGGGATAAGATCGGCGAGTACGACCGGAGCCGATCGTTTGGGGCTTGGGCGCGCGGCATCGCGGCAAACAAAGTGCTGCAAAATCGGCATCGGTTGGGACGAGTTCCGGCCCTGCTGTCGCCCGAGGCGATCACGGCCGTCGCCGATGCTTTTCAGCGTCGCGAAAGCGCCGGCACGGCGGCCTTGGATGCCTTGGAGGATTGCGTGGAACCGTTGCCGGAGCAGTCGCGCCATGTTTTGCGATTGCGCTATGTGGAACGGTGGTCGGTAGCCGAGATTGCCCAGCAATTGGGCGTCACTCCGGCGGCGATGAGCAAGACGCTTTCACGGTTGCGCACGCGGCTTTACGATCGCGTCGAGCGTCGGCTGGGCCGAGAGGCCAAGGAGAAGACGCCATGAACGAGCAACCTTTCTCCAACGAATTGATCGAGCATTATCTCGATGGCGTCGCGGATGCAGCCGAATTGGAAATGCTCGAACGGCATTTGGCCTTGGATCCCAATGCCGCGGACGCTTTTGCCGAGATTGCTCGTTTCGAGATGCTTCTGCAAGTGCATCTTACGGAAATGAGCAAAGCGACCAACCTATTTTCACGTCCCTTGGAAGATACCGGGGATGAGGGTTCAGGAATCCGAGATCGGGGAGCAAGGGCTCAGTCCCCAATGCTCAGTACTTCGCACGATAATCCAGAGTCTAGTTTCCAGCCCCTTGTTCCTAGCTCCTCTTTCAATTCCTTCCCCACGACGATCCGCTATCCGCTCTCTGCGGTTATCGAAAGCCCGATCTTCCCCTATGCATTTGCGGCGTTTGTGATGTGCGTGGTGGCGTTGTGCGCGTGGTTTTATCAGGTGGATGTTCCGCGAACAATCGCCCAACAAAGACGGCATTCCACGGCCATCTATGCTTCAACGGAAAGCAAGATCCATGCTGAATGCATCGGCCGGATTACCGGCATCATGGATTGCCGACTTCAAAACGGTTCAAAACTCAAGGCTCAAGGTCCAAGAACCCATGATTTCCAACCTCTAATCCCCAACTCCCAAGCCCCCGTATCCTTGGGCGATAAGTTCGTGCTGTCGTCTGGTTTGCTCGAAATCACCTACGACACGGGCGCGAAGGTTATTTTGCAAGGGCCTGTGACGTATGAAGTAGATTCGGCCGCTGGCGGTTTCTTGTCGGTTGGCAAGCTGACAGCAAAATTAGAGAAGAGAGAAGAGGGGAAAGAGGAGAGTACGGAGAAGCGGTCAGGGGTCAGGGGTCAGGGGCCAGAAAAAGTGGCCAGTGGCCAGCCATCAGTGGCCAGTGAAAACAATCTCCCCTCGCCCGCAAGCGGGAGAGGGGTCGGGGGTGAGGGTGGTCAGCATTTGGAACAAGTGGCCAGTGAAAAAAATCCCAAATCCCAAATTACTAATCCCCAATCCCTAATCCCTAATCCCTTGTTTGCCGTGCGAACGCCGAGTGCCACGGTGACCGATTTGGGCACGGAGTTTTCGGTTGAAGTGAATCGTGAGGGGCTTTGCGATGTGCATGTTTATGTGGGCAAGGTCAAGTTGGCCTCGCATCCGAAGAACAGCAAGGGCCACGATGCAGAAATTGCCTTGGGAGCAGGCGAGTCGATGCATGTCGAACACGGCGGAACTCTAACCCACCGCGCGATGAGCAGGCCGACCGATTTTGTGCGTCAGATGCCACGTCCGGAAACCCGGACCGCGTATGCCGATGCGGTAATGGCCGATAAGCCGCTTTTCTATTGGAATTTTGATGAGTTGGACGGTACGGCCTTCGAGCAAATACGGCACCTTTCGCACCAGAAATTGTATCCGATGGGCCATGCAAGACGTTCTTCGCACAACGTCATCGGCAGCGGGCTTTCGTTGGGACGCGCCGCCGATTTCAGCAAGGGAGGCAGCTTCCGCTCGAACTTGTTGGATGAAGGCGAAATGTCGGGCGCTTGGGCCGTCGAGTTTTGGGTCCAATTCACGGGCGATCTGGCCGATCACACGACCCAAGGCATTATGGAAACGGGCGCCGACTCGAAATACGGCCGCTATAACCCCGCGATTTTGTTCGGCGCTCGCCACGACGGCCTTGAAAACACCTTTGCCGCAGCCTCGGCGGGCTATAGGCCGGGCGAGAACGAAGCCTGCACCCGCGGCGGGCCGCAAATTTCCGACCACTTGTGGCATCATGTTGTCTTAATTTTCTACGGCAACAGTAACGAAGGCGGCTTCGGCGTTGCCGACCGCGTAGACATTATCGTGGATGCCGTGCCGCAGACGATTGCACGGCGAGGTTTCTCGTCAGGCTTCAACATGGAAGGCCTGGTACGCGTGGGTACGAGCCGGGATGACCTTGAGGACTCTTTCCAAGGCCGTATCGACGAATTGGCCTTTTACGACTTGAGCAAGATGACCGTGCAACAAATCGAGGCCCGGACGACCGACATGGCCCGGCGGCATTTTGAGGCGGCGAAAACATCGAAAGAAAACAAAGTAGTTAAACCATAAATCAGCAAAGTACTTTTTCTCTTTTCCTTTTTTACGGAGATGATGTTATGAGACGAGCATTGGGATTATTGTGCTTGTCGGCGCTTGCGATAGGGCTTCTGTCGCCCTGTCCGGCGAGCGCCGTCACGATGTACTGGGATACCAGTACGGATACCGGCATTCAAGCCGGCGATGGAACATGGGATTCCAGTACCACGGCGCTGTGGAGCACTGATGTGGCGGGCAGCAATCCGCTTTCGACGTGGACGAGCGCAGACGATGACGCCATCTTCCATGCGTCGGGCACGTCGGTCGTCACCGTCACCTCGGTAGCGGCGAACAGCCTGACGTTTGCGGGTTCGGGCTACACGCTGTCCGGCGGCAATGCCACGGTCGGCGCGGGCGGCATTACGGCAAACGAATCGGCCGCGATCAATAGCGGCCTGTCGCTCAATGGCAGCCAAACATGGTCCGTTGCTGCCGACAAAACCTTGTCGATCGGCCAAGGCAATACCTATATCGGGTCGGGTGTCACTTTAACAAAAAGCGGTGCGGGCGCAGCGGCCTTTGGTTCCGGTTGGATCCGAGTCGGCTCGGACGCCAGCGGCACCGGCACCCTGAAGATTGAAAACGGCACGGTCCAAAGCTCGTTGCTCCTGTTGGCTGCCGGCGCCAGCACGGACTGCACGGGCGTATTGGATATCTCCGGCGGACAAATGTCCGTATGGGGCGATATGTACGTCGGCTGGAACGGCAATGCCACAGTGAATCAGACCGGCGGCACCGTGGATGTCAGCAGCGATCTCATGTTTTGCACCGACGTCAGCGGTTCTACGGGCACCTATAATCTGAATGGCGGCCTCTTACGGACGCACACCCTCTATACCGATCGAGGAGCAGCTACCAACCGAACAATGCTATTAAGCATGGACGGCGGTACGCTGGAGAATAACAGCACCGGCACGCTTTCGACCAACATTGCCGTCAATATCGGTTCAAATGGCGGCACATTCAGCAGCCCTTCGACAGGCGCCGGCATCCAATTGACCGGCATTCTTTCGGGCAGCGGCACAATC
>CAZNMP010000231.1:0-5630 GCA_964573875.1 uncultured Planctomycetaceae bacterium
CGCGTTCCAACGCGATGCCGAAGTGAAGGCCGCCGAGCGCGACATGCGCATCAAGCTGGCCCAGGCCGACGCCACGGCCGTCGAGGGCGAAAACGTCGCGAAGGCCGACATCGCCGCTTCGCAGGCTACGTTGCAGGTCAAAAAGGCCGAGGCCTATCAGGTGGGCGAATCGCGCAAGGTGCAGGCCGAGGCTGCCGTTATGGAGGCCGAACACTTGGCTCGGGCCAAGGCCGCATTGGCCGAGGCGCAACGGATCGAGGCCGAGCGCCGCGCCGCGTTGGAAGCGCCGGCCAAGGCCGAACGGGCAAGGATCGAAGTGGACGCCGCTGCCGAAGCGGCCAAGCGTCGCATCGAGGCCGAAGGCGAAGCGGCCGCCATTTTTGCCAAATTGGAAGCCGAAGCCCGCGGCCAGTACGAAATCTTGGCCAAAAAGGGCGAAGGTTTGCAGCGGATCATCGACGCCTGCGGCGGATCGGAGCAGGCTTTCAAGATGCTCATGCTCGAACACTTCGACAATTTGGTCGACGCCTCGGCCAAGGCGATCTCGAACATCAAGTTCGATAAGGTCGTGGTTTGGGAAGGCGGCGGCGCCAACGGCGCGAGCGCCACATCAAACTGGCTGCACAACATGGCCCGGACATTGCCCCCGATGATGCAAGTGATGAAAGACATCGGCGGCATCGAGATCCCCGAGACGCTGGCCAACCTGGGCGCGGCCGAGAAGAAGCCTTCGTCGGACGGCCAGGCGGAGGTGCAGACGGCGGAAGTCTAAGATTTCTCGCTGAAACCTCCCCTCTCCCGCAAGCGGGAGAGGGGCTGGTGGTGAGGGCGGTGTTGAACAACTTTCTTACGGCTGGGCAGATTATTGCAATGCATATAGTCCGAAGAGTTGTAAGCATTCTCCTTTTGCTTTCGTTCGCTTCCAGGTGTCTTGCCAGTGGGTATCAGGGTGATCTAGGAGATGCGTGGGAGAGATCCAGCATCGTCGTTATGGGAAAGGTCCGTTTGGTGTTTGATCCAAACCAAACGCAGCAACAATGTGCCAAGTATGTCATACACCTTGAAAAGGTATACAAAGGGACGGAAGCAAGAGAGGAAATCGAGTTTCTCGATCCATCCTTTCTTTCGACTGCATCTTTGCCAATTGTAGGAGGCTCGAAATACTTGGTTTTTATCCAGACACGAGCGGATAGGAAACGAGACCATGTCAGCCTGAAGGGACCAGAGAACATAGACTTCATGCTGACGGGGCTGCGGTCATTCAAGGTAGATGATACCAACTCGAAAGATGTTGATGCGGCAGTCACCCTGGTGAAAACCTTTTTTGACACAAAGTCTCCAGCAGATCGAAAGACACTCCTTTTGGGAAATCTGCCCCGAGAGAATGCCTATGCTCAGGGTTTTGTTATTCGTGAGATTCTTCAAATGAGGATCACGGAAGCGATTCCTCATTTTCGGCAGAAGCTTGCTCAAGCCAAGGACGAAGCTGAAAAGATTGACACCGTTGCAACTCTGCGGTGTTTAGGTGATGATGTGCGAGAAACGCTTGTCGCTTGGTTAGGTGAAAAGCCGTTCACAAGAAAATCTCAGGTTATCGATGAGTTGATTCGATTAAACGACAAATCTGTAGTTCCCAAAATTCGAGAACACATTAACGCCAAGGATGACTATCTAGCTGTGACAGCCAGAGTGGCCTTGCTCAGGCTGGGAGAACCGGATGCCAAGACATTGCTTCTCGACATGCTTGGAAAGAGCAAGGATCCTGTCGTTCGTTACAATGCAATTCATGCAATCAATTGGAATTATACTGGCGATTTCACCGACAGAGAAAAAGCCGCCCTCCGTGAACTTATTCACGACAAAGACGCAGGCGTTGCACGAGTCGCCAGTTTCATAGTCGCCAAATGGAATGAACAGGACGTTTTGTGCCACTGACTTTGTCGGTGATTCTACCCACATTCGGAAATTCCGACTAAGAGAGTATAGCAACAATGGTTATGGAAGCAGAGCTTCTATAACGTGCGTTCCCAAGCCGGAGCTTGGGAACGAGGATTAAACGAGATTAAGCCGGAGCTTGGGAACGAGGATTAAAAAACCTTGGAAATGGCATCCAAAGACGTCCCCTCTTCCCCCTCTCTAAGATGTGCTATATTTCCTGAGAATAGGAACCGCCCATCATGTCCAACGGCACATCTGCAATCCAAACCACCGACGTTCCCGTTAAGGCTGATGATTCGGCCGACCGATATGCCGTGCGGGTTGGCAACTTGCAGCACTATTTCGGCGAAGGCGACTTGCGCAAACAGGTGCTCTTCGACAATAACCTCGATGTGGCGCGCGGTGAAATCGTCATCATGACCGGTCCTTCAGGCTCGGGCAAAACCACGCTTCTAACTTTAATCGGCACGCTGCGCACCGTGCAGGAAGGAAGCCTTCGGGTGTTGGGGCGTGAATTGCACGGCGCTACGCCCGATGCGTTGATCGAATTGCGGCGCGAGATGGGGTTTATCTTTCAGGCCCATAATTTATTCGAGTCGCTCACGGCTCTGCAAAACGTGAAGATGGGCCTGGAGCTTTTTTCGCTCGATGGCGATGCGAACTCCGCGCGGGGTTCGGAAATGTTGACCCGGCTGGGGCTCGGTCACCGCATTCATTACAAGCCCGGTTCGCTTTCGGGCGGTCAAAAACAGCGTGTGGCAATCGCCCGCGGCTTGGCCCATAAGCCGAAGTTGGTTCTTGCCGATGAACCGACGGCCGCTCTCGATGAGAAGTCGGGCCGTGAAGTGGTCACATTGTTCCAAGAGCTTGTGAAGACCGAAAATTGCACGATTATCCTGGTGACCCACGACAACCGCATCCTGGACGTCGCCGATCGCATCGTCAATCTCGTGGATGGGCACATCCGCTCGAACGTGTTGGTGAAGGAATCGGCGTTGATTTGCGAATTCCTCCAGGCGTGCCCCGTGTTTTCGCGATTGACTCCCAAGACCTTGAGCGAAACAGCCGACCGAATGACGTTGGAACGTTTTCCCGCCGGCGCGATCATTACGCGGCAGGGCGATCCGGGCGACAAATTCTACGTGATCCGTTCGGGCCGGGTCGAGATTCTGGTCGATTCCGGCGCCGGCCCCAAGCAAGTGGCCGTGCTTGGCAAGGGCGATTTCTTCGGCGAGGCGGCCCTATTGACCGGCGCACCGCGCAACGCCACGGTGAAGGCCGTCGAGCCGTTGGAAGTTTACTCCTTGGGCAACGACGACTTCCAGGCCGTGATCCGGGCCAGCGCTACCTTTGAAGAAGAATTGCGCAAAGCTCTCTTCGCCCGGCAATAGCAGAGATCATTGCTTCTCAAAAAAGTGTCGTCACGGAAGTAATGCTGCATTCATTGCGGGCCGGCAGGTCTTGAGATTTGCTGTAAGTGCTTGCCGGATCGCCATTTCCGTCGGCAATTGCCAATTTGTTTACCGTCGGCGAAACCCTGGACCTTAGGCGGTGTTCAATAAGGGTAGAGAGACGCCGCGAGCGGCTTTTGGGATTGCCCAGTCTGGGCAGATAGCCGGGGCGGCCTGCTGTTGAACAGATCTTTTCGAGGCAAAGGAGACGTGAGATGAGATTCGCAAGTGCGATGTTGGCGTTGGCGGTATCGTTCGTGCTGGTCGGCAATCTTTGGGCAGCCGATGCACCAAAGCCCCCGAAGGAAAAACATCATCACCATCCCAAGATGGAACAGGCCGATGTCTTCCAAACGGATGCAATGAAGAGCCTGACCCTGACGGACGAGCAAAAGACGAAGTTGGAGAATCTTAAGAAGGAATTCGAGCCCAAGCTCAAAGATGCTCGGCAAAAGATCGGCGAACAGGGCAAAGCTCTGCATGAGTCGTTCAAGGCCATCCAGGCAGCGGTCCAAAAGGCGGCGCAAGCCCAGAAAGAAGTCCAAGCGGCCCAGAAAGCCGTCCAAGACCAGAAGGGCAAGTTGGACACGGCCAAAAAGGATATCGATGCACTGCGCAAGAACATCGGCGACCAGATTGCCTCGCTCTTGACCACCGAGCAGAAAGAGCAATTGAAGAAACTGGCCGAGGGCAAGCGTCCCCACGGCCCGGCAAAGCAAGGATGCGACATGCTCAAGGGCATCCAACTGACGGACGCTCAGAAAGCTCAGATCGAGAACGTCAAGAAGGAGTACCATGCGAAGATCGAGGCGGCCGAGAACGCCGTCAAGGCTTTGCATAAAGAGGTTCGCGATAAAGTGCTTGCTTACTTGACTCCCGAGCAAAAGGCAAAGTTGGAGCAGAAGAAAGCCGAGCGCAAAGAGAAGAAGGACGCCCCCAAGGACGCCAAGAAAGACGTCACGAAGAAGGATGGCAAGAAAGCCGCCAAGGAATTGGCGAAAAACGTGAAGAAGGAGTGCAAGAAAGACTCCAAAAAGGGCGGTAAAAAAGACGTGAAGAAAGATGAAAAGAAGGACGTGAAGAAAGACGAGAAGAAGGACGTGACCTGATCCGTCGGGGATGATCGCAAGATCGCGTCAGTGCAAGGCATTCGCTGACGTCGAAAGAAACAAGGGGCCGATTCTCTGGGTGAGATCGGTCCCTTGCTTATTTCTTGGGAAATGTTCTTCCTACGCCAGTTCGTACATTCCGCTGCCGGCCCGCTTGATTTTGCCTTGCCGGGCCAACTCCTCCCAAACGGCGTCGGGATGCTGGTCGGGCGGCATAATGGCCACGATTCCCGAGTCGCGCCCGCTGCTCATCGGGCCAACGCCGATCCGGGATTGATCGTCCAGGCAGGTTAGTTTCAACCGCTTTTTGAACGCCTTTAGCGCCGCTTTCAGTTCCTGGGGACTCGGCACGGAGGGCGATGCATCACTGCTGCACATAAAAAATACTCCTTGCGGTGGCAAAAGGTCTATTGTACGGTGGCCGCGCGGTTTCGGCCAGTACTAATTAAGAACCTATCCCAAAAGCCGAAGTCGGTCATCCTGAGCGTAGCGAAGGATCTACGTTTTGCCGCAATAAATCGCCAGATTCTTCGCTTCGCTCAGAATGACATATTAGCCGAACCGGACGCCGATTTTACCGCCTAGCTCCAACAGATAGCGTCGCGATTTATCGTATTCCTCGGCGTCCTTCATGTGTTCGATCATCAAGGGCACGTCGCCCGGCAACGCTGCCAATCGCTTCAGATAGGTCGTGTAGTCCAACGAGCCCGTGCCGAGACACACCTCGCGGAAATGCACATTCATCTCGACATCCCATGTAAGATCCTTGGCATGGCAGCTTACGATCCACGGACCAAGCTTGTCGAAACACTCGTTCAGCAAGTCGGTATTGCGGTAAAAATTGTTTGGCGAATTGACGGCATTACACGGGTCGAGATGCACGCCGAATCCCGGACGATCCACGGCCTTGATCATTTTCAGATAGCTGCCGGCGCTGTCGGGCAGGCTCCATCCCATCATCTCATAGCAGAATTTCGACCGCTTCGGCTTCACGGCGTCGATGATTTTCCGAGCGTTTTCCACGGCAGCGTCGAAAAACCGCGGCGAAAAGTTTTCCGGATGCGGTCCGAACCAACTCGTCGTGTTAAAGGATCCGGCGATATCGACGCAGCAACGCGCGCCGATGGCCTCG
>CAZNMP010000232.1:0-5590 GCA_964573875.1 uncultured Planctomycetaceae bacterium
CACGGGCGGTTTGCCGTTGACGCCTGCAAATTCGAGACGCACGGTCATGCCGATCGGCGTGGTTTCGGCATCCATCGCGGGGCCTTCGGCCTCAACGCTAGTGGCATAGCGCAATCCCAACGCCCAGAATGGCAGATCCATCAGGTGACAGGCCATATCGCCGAGTGTGCCGGTGCCGAAATCCCACCAGCGGCGCCACTCACCTGGATGGTACACGCCCGGGGCGAAGGGACGCACCGGCGCGGGACCGATCCACAAGTCCCAATGCAGATGTTTGGGCACTTCAAACGTGCCTTGCGGACGTTTGCCGCCGCCCCAGTTCTTGCCGCACCAAACGACTGCTTCGCTGACAGTTCCGATTGCACCCGACTGAACGATTTCAACCACGCGGCGATAGTTGTCGGTGCCGTGGATCTGAATGCCCATCTGCGTAACGAGTTTTTTCTCGGCGGCAATTTTTGCCATCGCGCGGACTTCCGATATTTCGTGGGCCAGCGGCTTCTGGCAGTAGCAATGCTTGCCCATCGTCATGGCACGGATGCTGGCGGGGGCGTGGATATGGTCGGGCGTCGATACAAGCACCGCGTCGAAGCTTTTGTCTTCCTTGTCGAACATCTGGCGGTAATCGACGTACTTTTTAGCTTGTTTGTATCGGCCCGCTGCCGCATTAAGCGTGTTTTCATCGACGTCGCAGAGAGCTACGATATTTTCGCCGGAAAGTTCGTTGAGATCGGCCCCAGCCATGCCGCCTGTTCCAACGGAAGCGATGTTCAGTTTTTCGTTCGGGGATTTCGACTGGGCGGGGCTGCGTTCGCTCCAAACGCCAAAGGATATTGCGGCGGAAGCAGCGGCGGTGGTTTTCAGAAAATCACGACGGCGGAATGGATGGAGCATGGTAGGTCAATCTCTGGATTAAGGAAGGTGATATTAAAATCGCAAAACGCATGAGGATATGTTGGATGGTGGATGTGTTTGCGCCACATCCACCATCCGATCTTCAAATTCCGATATTCCTCTTTACTTCCGCTTTCTCCACGCATAGGCCAACAGGGCCAGTGCGCCGGATGAGAGACTCAACATGGTGCTAGGCTCGGGAATACTAGCTACGCCGAGAGAGATCTTGACGTCATACATATTGCCGATGAAACATTCGTTGACTTCGCTTACCGGGTGGTTGCCAATACCTATCGACCGGCCTAGGAAATCACCATATCCGGTCTTTGTATAATTGGCCGTGCCGGCGGATTTACCATTGACCGTAAGTGCGGCTACGCCGGTGATTTGGTAATAGCCACTGTAGTTAGGATCGGCAATCGCACTATTTCCTTTCGTATCGAACGTCGCAACCACATGATACCATGTGTTTGCAGAAACGGTCTCTGCCAAGCCGAAAAAACTCAGCGTGTTTCCATCTTGCCTCAAGCTATCCGTTCCAGCGTAGTCGATTATTTTCTTGCTGCCGTCTGTATCCGTTGCATAGAGCCACAAGTCCCACGTGAATCCGCCTGCCGTGGCAATCGCGGTCGACGTGAGCAATTGCGTATCATTTGTAACAATTCGGCTACTTCCGGAAAAACTAGCCGAGGATGTCCCGGCTGCAGCACCGGAAGGCACAGTCGACGACAAACCAGTTCCTGTAAAGCTGGACGCCGTGCCGTTGTGGGCACCTGAACTCACGTCGGTAATCGTCGTATTTGTCACCAGATCACTACTCGATGCTGGAAACTGGTATTCCAACACGGGAATAAGCCCTGCAGCAACAGGATTGACGCAGCATAATGAAATCATCGCTGCCATGAAGAATACGTTCGACAAGATTCGCATCTTTACACTCCTTGGAAAACGTGAAAATAAGGAAAAACTAAATCATCCGACATCAATGCCGCTTACTGCTCCACTATTGCGTCCTACATTGCTAATGAACCGTTCCGCGGCCAATCAGGCCAGCAAACTCGGCTGAAACAGCCGTGTTTGCGGTTGAATCTTGAACATTGGCAATGTCGGTATCAATAAGGATTCTTTCCCGATAAGAGAGGAGGTTTGGGGTTCTCTCAATCGGAAAGAAAGCACGCACACTTGCCCTTAAGGATTTTCTTTAATTGTCTGTTCTCCTTCTTCAAGACTTGCTTGGAAATGGCTGTGAATCTCTTGATCGGTTAATGCGCGATCGTAAACGGCGATATGCGACAACCGGCCTTGCCAGGATTGACCGCCGGCGGCGATTCGGCCGATTGCCAACTGCACGGAACCCGTTATGCAAGGTTTGGTCTTCGATAGGGATTGCCGCAGTTGGCCGTTGATGTAGAAACGCACGGCATTCGAGTCGCCCTGGGTCATGACGACATGAAGCCACTGTTGCTTGGGCAATGCCTTGACATTGGAAAGGAAGCAGTTTTCGACGCTATATTTGGTTAATAAGAGTTGCGATGCGTAGGAAGCATAGCCTAGGCCCCAACCGGAGCGAATGCCGTTCCATTGGCCGTCGGCCGAAAGGATGTGGCCAATTCCGTCTCCTTTGCCGATCCAAATCCAAGATTCGACCGTGAGGGCCTTGAGTTCCGCAATCGTCTTTTCACGTTCGGGGCCAAGATAGACATCAATGCCGCCGTGGCCGTTCAGTTCTACGGCATAGGATCGAATGCCGAAGGGGCCTTGTTTGCCGGCTGTTATTTTTTCGGAAGCGTGACCATGAAAGCCGTGGCCCGTACGATCGGCGAATTCCCAAGCATTAGGCCGCTCGTTCAAAGGCCAGTAGGCCAGCGGCTTGTCGGCCAATACGACATCCATATAAGAGGTTTCGGATTGCGACCAAGGAGATAGCTTGCGAATGAAACGCCGGGGAGTGAAGCTAATAGAGACGTGTTCCTGCTGCTGGGGGCTGAATTGCACGGCCTCGCCCGCCTTAAGGTAAACGGTTTCCGCCTTACCGTTTCGAGAGGCCTTGGATTGGCTGATGACCTTGCCTTCATACACATGGACTTGTGCTGTGCCGTTTTTATCGACATCGACGCCGAACTCCGTGCCGAGGTCGATGATCGTGGCCGTGGGCGTGTGAATCGTAAAGGGATTAGGGATTATAGATTGGGGATTAGAAATTTTGGATTTGGCGATTTGGGATTTGGGATTTGTTCCACTAGCCACTGGCCACTGACCACTAGCCACTCTCTCATGGTCACTAGCCACTAACGATTGACCATTGGCTACTTTCTCTGACCCCTGACCCCTGACCTCTGCCCCCTTCTTTTCTGCCCCCTTCTTTTCCAACCTCGCGGTCAGCTTGCCAATCGAAAGATAGCCGCCGTCGCGGGAATCAACCTCGTAGGTAACTGGTCCCTGAAGGATTACTTTAGCGCCGGTGTGGTAGGTGATTTCCATCAGTCCGGAGGCCAATGCATATTTACGTCCCAAGGGCACGCCGGCTCCATTCAGGGCGGCGGTCGAATCGTCGGCCCAAAGCACATTGACCATGCCTGTCACTTGGCCGACGTATTCGGTTTTCTCTGGCACGGCTTTCTGATTTGGTTGAAGAACGTCGGATGCCAACGGTTGATGATGGGTAACGTAGATCATCGAACCGGCCACGAGCCCCAGGCTGGTAATGAAGGTGGCGATTAACAGCGCAAAAGGAATTTCCTGGGAGAAGAAGCCGAGCGTGTCGTGACAAATCCCGCTGGCAAATGAAATAAAGCCGGAAGGGGCGACGGCCGTGACATCATCCCCACGATCTGCATCGGCAGGTTCGGCTGCTTCACGAGCAATTTTCTCGCCGGCAAAAATATCTTGCAACTGGCTGTGCAGATAACAATCCGTGATGAAACGCCTTCGATTTTCGGGGGTTTCGCACATCCATATCGCCAGTTCGCGAAGCTGATCTTCCGTCAACTCGTTGTCGATATAGGCGTTGATGATGGCTTTGGGATCGTCCACGTTTCTTACGACTTTATACGTTTGAGATATTTTTCAACACACAACCGGAGTGTTGTTCGGGCGCGGGTCAGTAGAACGCGAGCAGCGCCGTGCGATATATGGAGCGATTCCGCAATGTGAGGCGCTTTCATCTGCTCGGCATACCGCAGGCGGATGGCTTCGCGTGCGCGGCATTCCAGTTCGGCAACGCATTGAACCAGCAAATCCCGAACGGGCAATAGCTCTTCTTCGATTTGGCCGTAGTCGGCGGCGATTTGTTCGACCAGCGTTTCATCGAAGATGTGGCGTTCGAGCGCTTTATCGCGCCGGTAGCCGAGTACTTTCATTTTGGCCACGCCGATGGCCCAGCCGACGAAAGGCCGGCTGCGGTCGTATTCCGAAAACTTGCGTACCAGAACCACCGCGGTTTGTTGGAGCAGTTCTTCGGCCTCATCGGGACGCGGCACCAACGTGCGCAGAAAAGCCGCTACCACCGGTTGAGCGGAGGTCCATAACGCGGCCAGTTCTTCTGCTTCTTCCGGCGTCATCGTGGTTGATCCACTCCCGTGGGGCGATGTTTCCTCGTTTCCTCGGCACACCGTATCGAAAAAAACCTCAATTGGTCCTATCTCTACTTTACATAGGGAAGCAAAGTGTTACAGAAAATTATTGGAAGGCTCCGCCCTGTTGGGGTGGGCGTAAGCCTTTGACATTTCGAGACCGCAACACAACACCCCCTGTACGTAGTGTTATTTGCAGTTTAAGAGATCGCCGTAACGTGTTGTGGTTTATGCACATGCATATACTGTGGCATGAAAAAGCAACTCTTTTCGGCACAATTCGGTTTCCTGTCGGATTAAGATGGTAGAAGGCGCCGTAATTTCGGGAGCCGTCGAAAAACGTCTTGAACGAACAGAGCCATGTCTTCCAAGCCGCCAGAAAAAGTGAACCGATTCATGACGCATTTACTGCGTCACCAAGATCGGCTCTACCACTATATCCGCAGCTTGGAACCGCGCAGCCAAGATGCCGACGACGTGCTTCAGGAAACTTACCTGATACTGTGGGAAAAGTTCGACGAGTATTGCGAAGGCACCAGTTTCCATGCCTGGGCATGCAAAATTGCCTATTACAAGATTTTGCAACGACGTTCGCAAAGCAAGCGAGGTCCGACATTTTTCTCGCAAGATGTGCTGCAACAACTCGCGGACGATGCCGTCAACCAGGCCGACGAGTTGGAATCGCAGCGAGAGCTGTTGATGGAATGTCTCGATCAACTGCCGCCTAGCGATTTAGAGCTGATCGTCTACCGCTATGCCCGGGCGCATACCTGCGAGAAGATTGCCCAGTTGTTGGGCAGGACGGCCAATTCGATCTCCAAGTCGCTGAGCACGATTCGCCGAGCCCTTCAGAAATGCGTCCACGAGAAATTCGAAACGCCGGACGCAGAACGGAGGGCGCGATGACCCCGGAACGCGACTGGATGCCGATGATTACCGAATTGACCGAGCGGATGTTCGACGGCTCGATATCGGCAGCGGAGCAGGACGAACTCAACCAGCTTTTATCACAAGGGGGTGAGCAGCGACGTTGTTATCTGGCCTATGCTAATTTGTTGTCGGCCTTGGAACGGAAATACAACGCTATGCCGGCTGGTTGCCCAGTGTTGGACGACGTTGCTCCC
>CAZNMP010000233.1:0-5574 GCA_964573875.1 uncultured Planctomycetaceae bacterium
TCTCGAAGCAAGTCTCCGTCCGTTTCGAGGACGTCAGCGACGACGGCCACATCCTTACCAAGCCCACCGAACAAAACACCAAAGCCGCCTAGCAACTGCAAGCAATCCTTGCGATGTAGTTCATGCGACAATAGCCGGGAGCTAACAGCTCCCGGGATGTGCGCAAACTTGCCGTCGTATCCCACAAAATTCACGGTGACACACATTTCACTCGACCCCCTACATTGAAAACGGATTAGCCCCGTCACCTCTCCCCACACCCTTTTGCCGCTGGCCTCGGCTTCGTATAATAGAGGATTCATAAATTGAGCCGGCAACGAGAGTGAGGCGGAGATGAGCGGAATCCGTATTGGCGCAGTGACGTATCTAAACACGCGGCCGTTGGTGTTTTCGCTGCCAAAGATTGCGACGCAAGCGGAAATCGTCGTCGATCTGCCGAGCCGCTTGGCCGACGCCTTGGCGGCAGGCCGTTTGGACGTAGCCACGATCCCCTCGATCGAGTACGCTCGGCATCCCGGCTACACGATCGTCTCCGACGCCTGCATCGCTTGCGAAGGGGCCGTGCGAAGCGTCAAGCTCTACGGCCGCGTGCCTCCCGAGCAAATCCGCACCCTGGCTCTCGACGAAGGCTCTCGCACCAGCGCAGCCTTGGCGAAAATTCTGCTGAAAGAACAATTCGGCCTCACGCCGGAAACGCGGCCGTTGCCGATCGGCGTTTCGATCGAGGAAACGAAAGCCGATGCGGTGCTATTGATCGGCGATCGCGCGATGCTGCCCCTCGGCGAGGATTTTGCATTCGAGTGGGACTTGGGCCACCAATGGCTGCAGTGGACGGGGCTGCCATTCGTGTTTTCGATGTGGGTTGCCCGGCCGGGCGTAGACCTCTCGGGCATCGGCCGCATCTTGGCCGCTGCCCGCGACGACGGCATCACCCAATTCGATGAAATTGCCCGCCAAGCAGCGCCCGAAATCGGAGTTCCCGAGGCGGATTGTCTTGCCTACTTGCGCGATCATCTGCGGTTTCACCTAGGCAACCGGCAACGGCAAGGACTGGAACGCTATTACGCCTTGGCCGGCCGATTAGGTCTCGCGCCGCAAAACGTAAAACTCGTATTCGACGGTCATGAATAAAACCATTCTTGAAAAAGCGGTTGCCGGAAAGCGTCTTAACGCAAGCGAAGGACTCGCGCTGTTGGAGTCGAACGATCTGGCCGCCCTGGCCGGCGCCGCCGACGCCCTGACCCGGCGATTGCATCCCGAATCGTTCCGCACCTACAACATCGACCGCAACATCAACTACACCAACATCTGCACGAGCGGCTGCCGCTTCTGCGCATTCTCGCGCAAGCAAGGCGATCCCGACGCCTACCTGATCGAGAACGACGAACTGTATCGAAAGATCGAAGAGACCATCGCCCTGGGCGGGAACCAGATTCTCTTGCAAGGCGGAATGCATCCCGACCTGAAAATCGACTGGTACGAAGCGCTGCTCCGCGACATCAAGCAAAATTTCCCAACGCTCAACGTACACGGATTCAGCCCGCCGGAGATCGACTACATCGCAACCGTCTCCGGCCTTTCAATCCGCGAGGTTCTCGAACGGCTAAAGCAAGCCGGCCTGGGCTCGTTGCCCGGCGGAGGGGCGGAAATCCTCGTCGATCGCGTTCGCCAACAAGTTAGCCCCTGCAAGGCCTCGGCCGACCGTTGGCTGGAAGTCTGCCGCACGTGGCACAACCTCGGCGGGCGCGGTTCGGCCACCATGATGTTCGGTCATCTCGAAACACTGCCCGACCGGATCGAGCATCTGGATCGGCTCCGCACCTTGCAAGACGAAACGCACGGCTTCACGGCCTTTATCTGCTGGACATTCCAACCCGGCAACACGGCCCTGCAAAACACGACGAAACTGGGGTCTTTTGAATATCTGAAGATGCTGGCCGTCAGCCGGTTGTATCTCGACAATTTCGCCAATCTTCAGGCAAGTTGGGTAACGCAGGGACTATCCGTCGGTCAGCTAGCCCTGCGGTTTGGGGCCAACGATTTCGGTAGCGTTATGATTGAGGAAAACGTCGTGGCTGCCGCCGGCACCAGTTTCCGAACGACCGAGGCCGAAATACGGCGAAAAATCGAGGGCACGGGCTACACCCCCGTAAGAAGGGATGTTTTTTATAAAATTTTAGAATAAATTTTCCCCGCGCGAGGTTACAATAAGAGGATACGCTCCTCTTCACCACGGCACCAGCTATGATTCACGTTCACGAATTGACCAAGCATTACAGCGACCTGCGACGGGGACGATTCGTGGCGCTGGGGGGAATCAGCTTTCACGCAAAGCCCGGCCAAATCTACGGCCTGCTTGGTCCCAACGGCGCCGGCAAAACAACTGCCTTGCGCATCCTCAGCACCGTGCTGCAACCGACCGGCGGCAAGGCCTCGATCAACGGCTTCGACGTCGTTTCGCAAGCGACCGAAGTGCGACGGCAAATCGGATTCATTTCGGCCAATACGGCCGTCTACGACCGGATGACCGGTTGGGAAATGGTCGAGTATTTCGGCCGGCTCCACGGCATCCCCGGCGACGATCTAACCGCCAGGATGGAATCAATCTTCGAGCGGCTCAAGATGAACGACACTCGCGATATCCTCGGCTCGAAAATGTCGACCGGCATGAAGCAGAAAGTTTCGATCGCCCGCGCGTTGATCCACGATCCGCCGGTGTTGATTTTCGACGAAGCCACCGCGGGCCTCGATGTCCTGGTGGCCCGAGCGCTCCTGAACACCGTGGCCGAGTTGCGCGACAACGGCAAATGCATCATCTTCTCGACGCATATCATGCGGGAAGTCGAAAAGCTTTGCAATCGCATCGCGATTTTGTATCGCGGCGAATTTCTGGCCGAGGGCGGACTGGATGAATTGCGCGACCTGCACCACGAACGAGACCTCGAAGAGCTGTTCTTCCAATTGATCTCCAACCACGACGAACTAGTATCGCAGACGCTTGCGGTTTAAGAATCTATGAGTTTCACGAACGTCAAATGGATCATGTTACGTGAGATCCGCGATCAGCTTCGCGACCGGCGAACGCTGTTCATGATCGCGGTGCTGCCTATTGTTCTGTATCCGCTCATGGGGCTCAGCCTGTTCCAAGTTTCGCAATTCATGCAGGAACAGCCTACCCGAGTGCTGGTCGTGGGATCGCAAGATACGACCGAACGGCCGCAGCTTTTCGAAAAACAACAATTTTCAAAGCACTTGTTCGCCGATCCGGGACGCACATCGCTTTTGGAACTGCATTTCACGGCCGAGGAACCGTCATTGCGTGATTTGCCTTTGTCAAAAGCCCGAACCGAAGCCGACAGCTTGGTCCGAGCGGGCAAGTATGAGGCGGCCCTCTATTTTCCGCCTGATTTTTCCACCCGGCTCGATGCTTTCCGCAAGGCCATTCGTCAGCGAAGCGAAAACCGCAAGGCCGGTCATGCCGAAACAAACCCGCCGGTACGGCTCGAAGTGCCTAGTCCGGAAATCATCTACACAACCGCCAACGACAAATCGCAGATCGCCTTCGCTCGGCTTTCCGACGTATTGCGGCATTGGACCGATCGGATCGGCGAAGAAAATCTAGCGGCCAGCGGCGTGCCGTGCGTGGCCGTCCGCCCGTTTCGGGTTGAAAGCGCCGACGTGGCCGACGCCAATCACCGCGGCGCGTCGGGATGGTCGAAAATCTTCCCCGTTTTGCTGCTGCTCTGGGCGTTGACCGGCGCTTTCTATCCGGCCATTGACCTTTGCGCCGGCGAAAAAGAACGCGGCACGCTGGAAACGCTGCTTTCCAGCCCGGCACAACGCAGCGAGATCGTCGTCGGCAAGCTTGGCACCGTCATGCTTTTCAGCATGATGACGGCCATACTTAACCTGCTAAGCATCGGCCTGACCGGTTGGATGGTTGCCATTCAACTGCCCGGCTTCGGCTTGCCGCCCATAGGCGCCATCATCGCGTTGCTGGTTGCACTGGTGCCGATTTCCGCCCTGTTCAGCGCGCTGTGTCTGGCGTTGGCCGCTTTTGCGCGCAGCACGAAGGAAGGGCAATACTACCTGATGCCGCTGCTGGTCGTCACGATGCCTTTGGTGATCTTGCCGATGTCGCCCGGCGTGGATCTGAACTTGGGCACCAGCTTGATTCCGATTACCAACGTGGTCCTGTTGCTGCGATGCATGTTGGAAGGCAGCTATTGGCAGGCCGTTCAGTTTTCGCCCGCCGTGGCGGCCGTAACCATCACGGCCTGCATGTTCGCCATCCGCTGGGCCGTCGAACAGTTCAACCGCGAATCGGTCCTATTCCGCGAAAGCGAGCGGCTCGATCTCGGACTTTGGCTCATGCATTTGGTCCGTGACCGCCAAGCGACGCCGACCGCGGCCGCTGCGGCATGTTGCGGCATTTTGATCCTTGTGGTTCATTTCTTCCTGAGTTTTTCCTTGCCGGCGCCCCAAGGTTTCGGCGGCTTTGCCCAATCGGTTCTCGTTTCGCAATTGGCCGTCATCGCATTGCCGGCTTTGTTGATGACATTCTTCTTAACGCGCAGCCCGCGTGAAACGTTGCTGCTGCGCCGGCCGGTTTGGGCGGCAATACCCGCCGCCGCGATGTTAGCCGTCATGCTGCATCCGTCAGCCAACGTAATGCGGTTGGCCGTTCAGCAACTCTATCCGGTGGGCGATAGCGTTCGGCCCGCGCTCGAAAAAATGCAGGAACTGTTCCACGACGCCAATTTCTGGCAACTCGCGTTCCTTTTAGCCGTTGTACCCGCCGTATGCGAAGAACTGGCCTTTCGCGGCTTTATTCTTTCGGGCTTCCGTCGCATGGGCCGGCCTTGGCGAGCGATCGTTTTCACGTCTGTCTTGTTCGGCGTCACGCACGGCATCCTTCAGCAATCGCTGATCGCCAGCCTATTGGGCGTAGTCCTGGGATTCCTGGCCGTGCAAAGCGGCAGCATCCTGCCCTGCATGACGTTCCACGTGATTCACAACTCGTTGGCCGTGGCCAATAGCCGGTTGACATTCGACATGATTCCCAACATTCCGCTGTTGCGCATGCTGGTTGTGCCCGGCGAGGGCGGCGGTTGCGAATTCACTTGGCCATTGGTTTTGGCCGGTCTGGCCGGCGCATCGGTCTTACTGGCATGGTTCGGCCATTTGACGGTTCCACATGCGCCGAAAAAAACGCCGACGAGCCCGTAAATTGCACCGTACAAGAAAGTCTCTGTTAATCAGAAGACATAATTTCCCCGAACCTCAATACTTATCCTGTCAATCTTGTAAATCCTGTCAAAAATAAATCACGACATCCCGATCGTTGTAATTTCCATAAAACCCCATGTCGCGATTGACCCTCACTGCCCGATATGTCTTTCCTGTCGAGGGCGATCCAATACCCAATGGCACCGTAACGATTGAGGATGGTCGTATCGTCGCCCTGGGACATCGCCATATAGGCGTCTCGCCTGAGTCACAAAAAATCCATGACTTCGGCAACGTCGCTCTACTGCCGGGGCTCGTGAATGCTCATGTTCATCTTGATTTCAG
>CAZNMP010000234.1:0-5567 GCA_964573875.1 uncultured Planctomycetaceae bacterium
GCCACCGGCGTCGGAAGTCGCTGGCCCGTATCGTATGCTACTAGCCGTGATGCCAGCAGATGCAATTCCAAGCCGGGCCGACACCACGGCACGCGGTCCAGATTCCACAGCCGATCCTCCAAAACCTCCACGAGCTTGGCTCGCAGGTCTGTGGTAGAGTTGAACCGATATGGGTCAACCAACCCGAGTTGTTCGCCAACGACATGATCTCCAAGTGCGTCCCAACACCAGCGGGCCAAGTCGTTAGGAAACTCATAAAGCTCGAAATGGTCCTCTAGCGGACATCGCAGCATGTGATGTTCTATAACATTGTCTGGAACACTGTGCAACGCTGTCAGCAATTCGCGCAGATTGGAGCAGCTTTGCCCAATCGCATGACGTGCCAGACTACAGTCGAAAACGGCGAATGGTTCCATTGCAAGTCCTCGCTTCTCATGTCTCGCCATGCGATTTCGTCTGGAACGCAGTCAATTGTCGAGCGACGGCCGCCACCGCGCCACTGTCATGGTCTCGCGTTGCAGCCAAACGCCAATACAGAATCGCCTCGGTGCGTTTTCGTTGGATTGTGAATAAGTCGCCTAGAAGCAAACACAACACCGGCAAATCCGCGTGTTCGTTCACCATTATTGTCAATTCCTGGACGGCATCGGGCCACATTTGCAGGCTCACGTAGACAAACGTCGCATGTAACTGCTCGGCATTGGGTTTCTCGCCATCTCCAAATGCCTCGCACAGCAAGTTGTTGCTTGCGGTGTAGTCCCTCAGACCCGCCTTGCAGTATGCGAGCATAATCGCCGCCAAATGATCGCGGTCTCCCAGACGCATCATCGCCTCGAACACAGAGGCGGCTTCCTTGAGTTTTCTAGTCCGCAGCAGCGTGTAGCCGAAACGGAACGCCTGCCGGAAATCAAGACTGTACGTCTTGCCGGCGGCTCGAATGTTCAGATGGTGTTCATGCGTTGCGGATGACATTACCCACCCCACATTGCCATGAAATGGTTCCCAATCACATTGGCTATGATCCATGCCACGCCGACAATCACCGGCATCCACAGCATGTATCGCCGACAATCTGCCCAAGTAGCAGGCTCGCCATAGCAATTCGTCGCCTGGCCCGAGCGCTGATCGAACCAGCGACACCACACCGTTAGGCAAACAAACACGAAGAACACGGCGTCAAGAACGGTGGCCCATCCAGTTCCAGCCCTCACAATGCAGAGGAGCGTGAGGAAGAGTGCCATCGGCCCGACAAAGAACCACGTAACATGAGCAAACAGAGCCCCAAAACTCGTCGTAACGGGTACAGCGTTAGGTGTTTGGACAGGAACGTCGGAGTCTTTGACTCTTATCTGCGCTGCCATATTGACAGCAGAGTCCGCATTTAACTTATTCTGATGACGTTTGGTAGTCATTGCTTACATCCCAATTTGTCAGCACCTGCAAGCACTGGAGCATGAGCATCTCGATTACACGCAATGATTGAACGAATTCGCTGCGCCAGCCGTTTTGCACTAAGCGGCTTGATCTGATAGTCATTGATCTTGAACGGGGCCAATCGGTACAACACTCCTCGGTCGCGTCCGTAGGTCAACGCGATGACTGGAACCGAGGAAACATCCGGTTCCTCGTGCATTACGGCCAGAACGCCGTCGCCGCCGCCCCAAGGAATCGACGGTTCCAGAATCAGTACATCGGGAAGAAAGCCGCGTAGTTTTTCAATACACTCAACTCCGGTCTTTGCGGTGGCGACTTCGCAGCCGTGCTGCTCCAGATAGTCACGGTAATTGTCGATCAAATACTCATCCGGGTCAGCAATCAGAACGCGAACCGACATAGAAGTATCCTCCAAAGCGGATGTCGCTAGAGTCTCTTGTCCGGCATTCGGAACATGAATCGGGTGCAGTACTTCACCACGATAGATACGAACCTCCGATGGAGCCGAGACGCCAAGACGAACTCTTTCACCGTGAATGTCAAAGACGGTGACTGTCAGCCGGCAATCCGGCACCACAATCTGTTCGCCTTCCTTGCGGCTGAGAACTAGCATGAGAATATCCCCTGAGCCATGCGTAACGGTTACAATTGCACAACTTTTGAAAGAACGGGCGCCTCCTCCCTGAAACAAGAAGGCTTGCAACAAGAAGGAGGACACCCTTCGGTTGGAAGAAACTTGACTTCTTAACAGCGTTCTACGCAAGGCATGTGCCAGTTGCCTGGTGCTGATGGTAAAATGCATCTGAAACATGTTGTGTGGAAAGGAGTTTGGAAGATCGTAAGGCCGTTTGCGTTTAAGAGGCAGGACCGTTCAAGTTTCGGAATCGTGGACAGTATCTGTCCTCGGGGGAAAGACCGTTTCCATCCAGAAAGCCCCCGATGCAACATAGCTGGAATTGGCCAGTCAAAACATAAAGCCTTTGCCCGCAATGGGTTACGGAATTGCACGGACTGAAGTTACCACTAACGTTCTTCAAAGGCATTGTTGTTGCTCGTTGGCATTGCGGCTTCAGGCAGTTCAATGGAAAATGAGGCAACTTACAAAGGGTGCGCAAATCGGTTGCCACCTATTGTGGTTCAACAAAAGGTGTTTCCATGTGGAAGCGAGTTGTAGCGCCGGCGATTGTGGTCAGTATCCTGTGGATTGCAGGCAGCAGTATCTCTACGTACTACATTCACCGCGTGTACGAGTCGCATTCTCGGGCGCTTACGGAAAACGTCGCCACGATTCGCGCAGCCTGGGCCATGCAGGATGTACTCTGGCGATTACAGGCCGTTGTCATGGAGTCGCCCAGCAAAGAACAGCGAGAAACTCGCATCGAGGCAACCGAACTGGAATCTGCTTTTGACCGACACCTGACCGAAGCCGAAAAGACGTCATTCACGCCCGACGAACAGGCATTTGTAAAAGCGGTCCGCGAACATTTCGTCGTCTACTGCGATCAGATCAAGGCCCGTTTGCAGCCACCGGGGCTATCTGGCCTGCTTACCTCGCAGACCGCCGAGAAAGAGAAGACGATCCGCTTGGCCCGTGCTGTGGCCGAGCCATGCCGTCAACTCGTCGAACTCAATGAGAAAATGCTTGCGGAATCCACGACGCGAAGCACTCAACTCAGCACTTTTGTGAACTTCATGCGACTCGCTTTCCTGATTGCAGGGCCAATCGTCGGCGTTGTCTGCGGCTTGTGGATTGCTCGCGGCCTGCACCGCTCCATTTCGCAGATCAGCGTCACCCTGAGCGATGCCACGGGCGACTTGAACCGCGAGGTCGGCTCCGTGAAAATTCAAAACCTGAGCGATTTGCCCGGTTTGCATCAACAAGTGCAGGAAGTGGTAACCCGAATTCGGCAGATGATGGATGAACTGCAACAGGCTCGCCGTCAGGCAATGTTGGCCGAGCGGTTAGCAGCCGTTGGAGAATTGGCGGCCGGCGTGGCCCACGAGCTTCGCAACCCGCTGACTTCCGTCAAATTGCTTATCCAGACGGCGGCGCAACGACAACCTGGCACGGCTTTGGCTGGCCGACAGCTTCAGGTTGTGCAGCAGGAAGTCGCACGGATGGAGAGTACAATCCAGGGACTGTTGGATTTCGCCCGTCCGCCGGATTTGCACAGCGTGGCCCACGACCTTCGCACCACGGTACGCCGCGCATTGAATTTGGTTGATGGACGGGCCAAACAGCAACGTGTTGAAATTGTGGAGAATGTGCCGAATACTCCCGTCATCGTAAACGGTGATCCCGAACAACTCCACCAGATATTTGTCAATTTGCTTCTGAACGGAATTGAAGCAATGCCGCAAGGAGGGGCACTGACTGTTGGGATCGAGGCGAACGACGAAGTACGCCGGGTTTGCCGAGTCATTGTGTCCGACTCGGGAGATGGTATTCCACAAGCGATCCTCGAACGGATTTTCGAGCCTTTCGCCACCAGCAAGGAGCACGGAACGGGTGTGGGGGTGGCGATTAGCCATCGCATTGCAAAGGAACACGGCGGCGTGCTGCTGGCGGCCAATCGAACGGAGGGTGGAGCCGTATTCACGTTAGAGCTACCCTTGAGTATGGAAGATGGCAATGGCAAAACTATTAGTGATTGACGACGAACCCAGTATTCAATTTAGCATTGAAACCGTCTTTACGGACAAGTCTGTTCAGGTGCTCGGTGCTGAGACGGCCGCTGAAGGTCTGCAATTGGCGGCCGAAGAATCGCCAGATGTAATCCTCCTGGACATTCGCCTGGGCGACCGTTCGGGCCTTGATGTCTTTCACGACCTTCGCCGCCTTGATCCCAAAAGTCTCATCATCTTCATCACAGGACATGGCACGACGGACACCGCCATCGAGGCCATGAAACTCGGTGCCTACGATTACCTGGTCAAACCGTTCGATGTCGAACAACTCCAGCAAGTCGTGGGGCAGGCGCTTGCCATTAGCCGATTGATGCACGTGCCGACGATCCTCGAAGGAGATCGGCCCGAGGACAAGCCGGACCGGCTGATCGGCAGCGGGGCCGCCATGCAAACCGTCTGCAAACAGATCGGTCGGGTTGCTCCTCAAGACGTGAATGTTCTGATTCTGGGCGAAAGCGGCACGGGCAAGGAGTTGGTCGCCCGCGCCATCTATCATCATAGCCGTCGTAATCAAGAGCCGTTCTTGGCCATCAATTGCGCGGCCATTCCCGAGGCGCTCCTGGAGAGCGAACTGTTTGGCCATGAGAAGGGCGCATTCACTGGGGCCGACCATCGACGCATCGGAAAGTTCGAGCAGGCTCACGGTGGAACACTCTTGCTCGATGAAATTGGCGATATGGCCCCGCACACGCAAGCGAAAATCCTGCGATTGCTTCAAGAGGGGACTTTCGATCGCCTTGGAGGCAGTGAACCGATCTCGGCCGACGTTCGCATTATCGCCGCCACTAATCAGAATCTCGATACACTGATTGAACAGGGCAAGTTCCGCAATGATCTCTACTATAGGCTGCGGGGCGTGACGATTCATTTGCCGCCGCTCAGCGAACGTCGTGAGGATATTGCGGAATTGGCCCACTATTTTCTCTTCCGCTTCAACAAACAACTCGGGACGGCTGTGCAGTCCATTTCACCCGAAGCATTGGAGTTGCTGGAAAAACACTCGTGGCCGGGGAACGTGCGCGAATTGCAGAACGTCATTCGGGAGGCGTTGATCGTTTCCGCTGGTTCTACGATTGTGCCTGACTTCCTTCCTGTTGAACTCCATCACGCGGCGCCTGTCGAAATAGAAGTGGATTCCGAAAGTGGTCCAATGCCCGACTTGGCATGGGAGACGTTGTCTGAATTCGTAGAAGCCGCCGTGGCCAAAGACGAAACGGACATATATCGTCGGGCACTGGAGAAATTCGACCGCTTGGTAATCTCGTATATTATGCGGCACACGAGTGGTCAGCAGAACCGAGCTGCCGAGATTCTCGGCCTCAGTCGCGTCACGCTCCGAGCCAAACTGCGGCACATGCAGATGTCCGTCGAAAAAGCACTCACTCCTCGGGAGTCCGAGGATCAGCAGGAGTAGTCAGCATGGAGCATCTTGGAGTTCCTCAATT
>CAZNMP010000235.1:0-5556 GCA_964573875.1 uncultured Planctomycetaceae bacterium
ATCTGCCGGGTGATGACCAACGCAGGCAAGTGCAGCATCACGCTGACGCGGACGCCGGTGCCGACATTCGTGGGGCAGGCGGTCAGATAGCCCAGGCGTTCGTGGAAGGCGTAGGTGACCTTCTCCTCGATCAGATCGTCGATGTGGTTGATTTGGTCCCAAACGCTCGATAAGTTCAGCCCGCTCTGCATCACTTGGATGCGGAGATGGTCTTCCTCGTTAATCATCAAGCTGAATTTTTCCTGACGGTCGATGGCCACGGCGCGGGCGCCCTGTCCTTCGGCGTGTTCACGGCTGATCAGATGGCGTTCGACCAAGAACTGGCGATCCACTTTCTCAAGCTGTGAAACGTTGACGTAGAGCAACTCGGTTTCGGCGGCGATGGCCAGCACGCGCTCGTGCAGAATGCTTTCGATGCGGCCGCGGTCTTGGGGCGTCGCCCGGCTGATAAAAGGGAAGTCCGCCAAGTTTCGCGCGAGTCGGATGCGGCTGCTGATGACGATGTCGCCCTCGGGCCCGGAGCCGCGCAGCCATTCGCCGCTGTTGGTTGTTAGGTCGTTCAATTCCACGGCGTCAGCCTCCCTCGCCTTCAATTCGCTGGATTTCGTCACGTAGTTCGCTGGCGCGTTCGTATTTTTCGTCGTCGATGGCTTCTTTCATTTCCCGACGGAGACGGATCAATTGCGTGCGGCTTTCGCTGCCCACGGCAGACCGATGGGGGCGCTTGCCGACATGCTCGGACTCACCGTGAATGTTGGCGATGAGCGGTTCTAGCTGGGCCTCGAAGCAAACATAATCGTGGGGGCACCCCAGCCGGCCTTGGCTGCGAAATTCGTAAAACGTGATGCCGCAGACCGGGCAAGCCTGTTGATCGAGTTGGGCCAACTCCTCGGCTGTCTGACCGACAGCCATTTGGTGGGCCAAGACGGCCGCCATCGCGCCGACGGGCGTCGGCTCGGTGGACGAAGCCGTAAGATACTGCCGTGCATGTTCTTCGCACAAATGCAGCTCTTGCGGCTTGCCGCCGGTCAGCTCGGTAATGTGGAATGTCGCCGGTTTATCGCATTGTTGGCACTTCATGGCCGCCTCATTTCTTTGACTGTAAGGATTCTATCAGTCACCCCCCCAGTGTCAAGGTGAGTACGGGCGACAATTGCGACAATAGATGGCGATTGGTAAACTAAATTCTCTCTACCTATGGAGTAACGAGTTCCCACTGCCATGAATGCTACTATTCCGCATTATCCCGATTTCGAGACATTTCAAACCTTAGCGGCCAACGCCAAGCTGGTGCCGGTCTACCGGCGGCTGGTTTGCGACGCCTTGACGCCGGTCACAGCATTCCACAAAATCGATGCCGGCCGTTGTGCCTGCTTGTTCGAAAGCGTCGTCGGCGGCGAGAAGGTTGGGCGATACAGTTTTTTGGCTGCCGAACCGTTTTTCGAAATCGAGGCCTATGGTCGTCGGGTAACGACGAATGCCTACTCGGGCGTTTCGGCGGGGGGAACGCCCACCCTGGTAACGCGGCAATTCGATTGCGAAAATCCATTGGATGAACTTCGACGGCAGGTGGAAGCGATCAAGGCGGTTCACCTGCCCGAGCTGCCGCCGTTTTGCAGCGGTGCGGTCGGATATGCCGGCTACGATACAGTCCGCTACTTCGAGCATTTGCCCAATGCGCCCAAGGACGACCGCCAAGTGCCCGACATGGCGTTTGCGTTTTACGATCAAATGGTCGTGTTCGACAACGTGACGAAGGCCATCGTGGTCGTCGTGATGGCTAGGCTCGATAGGCCGGGCGTTACGGCCGCACAGGCCTACGAAGCGGCTTGTCGCCGGGTGGATCATCTGGTCGAACAGCTTTCGACGCACACATGCGACTTGAAACCGTTCGATATCCAGCCGCGCGGCGCAGTGACACTGCCCTATCAGTCGAATTTTACAAAAGCCGATTTCGAGGCGGCCGTGCGCAAGTGTGTTGAATATATCCGAGCCGGTGATATTTTTCAGGTGGTGCTCAGCCAGCGGTTGGAAACGCCGCTTACGGTGCATCCGTTCGAGATTTATCGGACGCTGCGCGTGGTGAATCCCAGCCCGTTCATGTTCTACGTTCGCACGCCCAGCGTTACGTTGGTCGGCAGTTCGCCCGAGGTGATGGTGCGCGTCGTGGACGGTCATGTGACCGTTCGACCGCTGGCAGGCACGCGGCCGCGCGGTGCAACCGAGGAAGAAGACAATCGCCTGGCCGAGGAACTGCTGGCCGATCCCAAGGAGCGGGCGGAGCATGTGATGCTGGTCGATCTCGGCCGCAACGACGTGGGCCGCGTGGCCCAGTATCGGTCGGTCGAAGTGACGGATGTGATGACGATCGAACGTTACAGCCATGTGATGCACATTACGTCGAACGTGGGCGGCCAATTGGCCCCCGGCCGCACGGCCTTCGACGCTTTGCAGGCGTGCTTGCCTGCCGGCACCGTTTCGGGCGCTCCCAAAGTTCGCGCCATGGAGATTCTCGACGAGTTGGAGCCGTATCGCCGTGGACCCTATGGCGGTGCAGTCGGCTACGTCGATTTCGCCGGCAACATGGACACCTGCATCGCCCTGCGAACCATCGTAATTCAAGACAACAAAGTTTATGTCCAGGCAGGCGCTGGCATCGTGGCCGACAGCGTGCCCGAGAACGAATGGAACGAAACCCTCAACAAAGCCCGCGGACTGCTGAAGGCCATTGAGTTGGCTGGAAAGAATTGTGGATAGCTATTCGTGGCTGGTGGTGAGCGGCCAGAATAATATTCGTTCCGAAGTTTTTGTTTCAGAACGCAATACAATTTCAGACCTTGAATTGGAGCTTGAATACGAGGTGTTCTCAAGCTGGAGCTTGGGAACAAGAGATAACTCTGATCCTTGAATTCCCTACCTAACATCCTTCCCGTTGCATTTCCCTGAATCCTGACCTCTGACCCCTGACCCCTCCCATGCAAATCGACGCCATTGAAATTTTCCATATCGGTCTGCCGCTTCGTAATCCTACAGCCTCGGGCAATGTGCTGGAAACCGTTTTGGTAGCGATGCACGGAGGCGGGACAACAGGTTGGGGTGAAGCAAGTCCCGGCAATGCGCCGCTGGCCGGGGCAGAATATGCCGCCGGCGTTTTCGGCGTGCTGCGCAACTGGCTGGCGCCGATGGTCGTCGGCCAGAGCGTTTCGAGCGGGGACGACTTGTCGAAATTGCTCGAAAAGTTCCGCGGCAACCAATTTGCCAAGGCGGCCTTGGACACGGCCTGGTGGGATCTCAGCGCCCGGTTGCAAAATTGTCCGCTACACAAAATGCTCGATGGAAAACGCGATGCCATTGAGGTCGGCTTGACGTTTGACAAGATGGAATCGATCGACGAGTTCCTCAAGCTCATCGCGGCGGCGACCGAAGAAGGCTTTTCGCGGTTGAAGCTGAAATTCCGGCCCGGCTGGGACGTGCGGATGGTCGATTTCGTTCGGAAAGAATGCTCGACGCAAACGATTCATATCGACTGCGAAGGCGGCCTGCATCTGGGACACATGGACATGCTCTACCGGCTCGAGGATTTCATGCTGGCGATGATCGAGCAGCCGTTGCCGGCCGACGATCTGGTGGGCCATGCCATGGTGCAAGAATCGTTGCGCACGCCGGTTTGTTTGGACGAAAGCATTACGAGCCTCGCCCAAGCCGACATGGCGATGGAGCTGAAGAGCTGCAAATACGTGAATTTGAAGCCGGGGCGCGTGGGCGGGCTTACGTCGGCCGCGGCCATTCACGATCTTTGCCACGAAAATTGCACGCCTTGCTATGTCGGCGCGATGCCGCAGAGCGCGATCGGATCACGGATAGGCTTTGCCTTGGCCGCCAAGGAAAATTGCACCTATCCGGCCGATTTGTTCCGAGGCGATCAAGTGTTGGCCGAGGATGTTGCCCCGTCGCTTTTGTCGGTCAAGGACGAGGCCGACGGTATCCAGCGTGTTCACTTGTGGTCCGAGCCTGGCATCGGCATTGTGCCCGACGCGGCCCAATTGGAAAAATTCCGCATCGCCAAGGCACGGCTTGAATCGAAATAGAAAACTCTGTTCTTTCAATGATAGGAGCGTTCCATGATTTACTGTATTGCCACGATTGAAACAAAACCTGGGCGTCGTAACGAACTTTTGACGATCTTTCAAGGCTTAGTGCCCAAGGTATTGGCTGAAGAGGGTTGCATCGAATATGTTCCGACCGTTGATATGCCCACGAAGTTCGAGACGCAGGGGCCCCTTCGTGCGGACGTTGTGACGATGGTGGAGAAGTGGAAGGATTTAGAGGCGTTGGAAGAGCACAATCGCACGCCGCACATGGCCGAGTTCGGCCGCCAAATCGCGTCTCTGGTCGTTCGCCTGGATTTGCAGGTGTTGGAGTTGGCGTAAGCCGATTCGTTAGAATTTGCTGCTGTCCAGCGCTACGCCGTCTTTGCGGTTGCCGAGATAGCGATGCGTCGTGCTTTCGATCGAATAGCTGATCGAGCGGACCGAGCCATCGCCCATCGCCATGTTGAAGCCCGCCGCGTGGGCGCTGCCAAACAAATAGCAGGAATCCGAGCCCGTCTGATCGGCAACGGGCAGATAGAGTGTTGAACGCAGGCTGTCGCAGTTGGTTCCCTCGAACAGCGTGTCGTCGTCGCCGCCGGATTGGCCTGTTCCGTAATAATCGGGATTCAACGATTTTTCGCCGACAAGGTAGGTGTTGCTGAGCCCGTCGGAGACAGCCGCCACGCGGATCGTGCTACGGTGGAAGAAGATGCCGGTGTTCGTATTGGTGTCTTCGGGGCAGGGGTTGTCGCCCGCGTTGCCGGCATAGTCGCCCTTGGCAGCGATGGTGAACTCAGTACAGTTTGTCCAGGTGCGGCCCGCATAGACGGGGTGTGTAACTGGCTGCCGGCGGCTGGGGCAAATAGCGGCGGCCAGCGGCGTTTGTTCACGTTGGGTAAACAGTGGCTTCTTCTCCTCCGCGGTCTTGCCTGCGCCCAAGTCATGCAATGCCTGTTGTTCCATGAACGGCAGGATATTGTACAACCAGTTGCCGGGCTGCAAGTCATCGTATCCCAAATCGGGATCACCCGCGACGAACCCTTGATAATTAGCGCACCAGCCGCCGGTTGGAAAGAAGCCGTGCGCTTGCTCATGGTTCAAGCAAGCCAAGCCGATCTGCTTCAGATTGTTGCTGCACTGCAAGCGGCGCGCTGCCTCTCGCGCCGATTGCACCGCCGGAAGCAAGAGCGAGATCAGAATGCCGATGATCGTGATGACGACCAAAAGCTCAACGAGCGTAAACGCCCTGAATTTATAATCTCTGTTTTCTAATTGGTAGTTTTTACGACGCATGATTCTTTCCAATCGAACGAAAAAGACGAGCTGGGTTTCTTTGCGCCTTGGCGTCTTCGCGTGATTCGTTGCATGGTTCACGCAAAGACGCAAAGGCGCGAAGCATTTTTTGCCATCGCGCAATTTGCGTTTCGGATTTCAAAATCCGAAGCCTGAAATTCTGAAACCATAA
>CAZNMP010000236.1:0-5544 GCA_964573875.1 uncultured Planctomycetaceae bacterium
GCTAGTTAGGGGGCAGGCACCAAAATCCCAACTACCAGGGCATTCGAGCATCCTAATGAACAGCGATAACGCCATTGTTATCTTGCGGAACGTCCCAGACGTATGCCAAATAGTCATGCGCGATGGACCCTAATAACCAATGGCCATCCTGGCAATCGTTTAGGATCATTGCGGCAGTCAACAGCCGGGATATTACTTTTCTTGTTGTTCCGGCGCGGTGTTTTCCTCGACCGTTTGAGGATTTTCAGATAGGGACAAGGGATTTTGTCGAACGGCCCAGAATGTGCCCGACGCGGCATGAATCTTGGGCATGAGCGTCATGATGGCGATGAAGAAGGCCATCGCTTCGGAAGTGAGCAAGATGCCTTGCATGGGTTTCCAAATCGCCGCGGCAAGAGTGATCGCCATGATTGCCGCTGCGGGCAAAATGATGCCGAATAGAGCCCAAGGGATCGGCATCAATGTGAGAACGCGAATGCCGATGATGGCGATGGCAATTCCCGCAGAGAATAGTACGGCTAGTTCAAGCGAGATGTATTCTTGGGCAAAATACATCAGCGGATAGGCGCCGGCAAACGTGCCGACGGTCATCAATAGTATCCAGAGATCGAATCGTTCCGCCGAGGCTGCTTGGACGGTCAGTCCGACCAATAGGCCGAAGATAATCACACTTAACGGCCCAAGCCAAGTTAGCTCTCCCAGCCGGTCGATAGGAGCGATTCCCAAGACGTCGAGTCGCACGGGCCGCCCGAATAATAACCGACTGTAGTTCCAGCTATAGGTGCTAGTACCGCCCGAGCGTTCAAGTTTCGTGGGTTGCAACGACAATTCCAACAGGCGAACATCGGAACCTTTGGCGGCCAAGGTGATGTTGAACTGGTCGAGAATTCCACCGGGCACGACAGACAGATCGTATAGGCCCTTGCCTACGGCCGTGTATGTGATGTCCAGGGGCACCGGCTTGTCGGGCAATTCGCCTCGCCAAACGAGCTTTCCGTCGCGCATCGACACCTTTTCGCTGTTTTGTTCGCCGACCTTGATCGACAGATCTGCTAACGAGATGATTTGAGGAGGTAGAGGCAAAAGAATTTCACAATCGCCGCCCTGCCCATTAGGATGGAACGCTTGTATTTTGCCGACAAATCGCGCTTCGTAAATGGATTCCGGAGTACTTGTGCCCATGCTAAGCCGAGGCGTCAGTGCGATATCGGCCGTGAATGCTTGAACCCGAGCCAGAGGCAAAGGAGCCGCAGCCTTCGCCGGTTCATTGTGTGGGGCTTTCTCTTCCGCCATAAAATCGGAGGCACAATACAATTGGGAACGACGTGCCGCTTGGCGAGCGGATTGTACGGCAGGCAGCAAGAGACTTATCAGGACTGCAATGATAATGACAACGATCAATAATTCGACCAAGGTGAAACCATCGAGCGCTCGACAACGATATGCGGCATGACGGGGCTGACTATGCATCGCAAAGCTCCTTGGGCCAGTGTTGAGATTTTATGTCGTGGGGCGACGCCTTGAGTCGGCGTGATAAGTCCCTGTGGATCTTCAACTATGCGCATCTTAGCCTGGATCTACAGATATGCCAAGCATTTGGCAATTTGCCAAAGCATGGTTCGATACCCCCTCCCCAGAAAAACAAAAAACACGACGAAGAATCCTTGAATCAAGAAACTCTTCGCCGTGCCTAATGCATGTTGCGTGCGGCTATGCAATTTGCACGCGCTGTCAGAATATGTCAGGGGCGAATCTCGAATGCTTCGCCGGCTTTCAACTTGATGGAGATTGCAGGCAATGCTCCTGCAATGCGATATTCACCGGCGCGGTCGGCTTTCAAACGGACAAACTGCAATCGGCTATTGCTCCAATTCATATCGACCGTTACGCCGCCGCGGGCGCGGAGACCTTGGACCGATCCGTTGGGCCATGCCTTGGGCAACGCCGGCAGCAAGGCGATTTCGCCGGCATGGCTTTGCAGCAGCATTTCGCAAACGCCGGCCGTGATGCCGAAATTGCCGTCGATTTGCATGGGCGGATGCAATCCGAACAGGTTCGGGCAAGTGTTGCGTTCGGAAAACAGTTGCTGAAACATGCGATGGGCGGAATCGCCGTCTTGCAGCCGCGCATAGAGCGCCGTGCGCCAAGCAAACGACCACTCGCGCACGTCGCCTGTCTCGCCGCGGGCGTCGAGCGATTTCTTGGCCGCGGCCGCAAAGCCTGGCGCTGCGGCAACGCTGATTTGACAGCCGGGATACACGCCGAACAGATGCGAAGTGTGGCGGTGATGGTCGTTCGGATCGTCGCGGTCGGTCATCCACTCTTGAAGCTGTCCCCAGCGGCCAATTTTCGGCCCGACCAGCTTTTCACGCATTCCGGCGATCTTGTCGCGATATGGCCGATCGATGCCCAAGGCGTCGGCCGCGGCCATGTAGTTGGTGAACAAGTCGTAGACGATCTGCTGGCTGTAGCTGACGCCGTCCTCGCGGGGACCGTGCTCGGGCGACCAACAGTTGGGCACGGCCAAACGTCCGTCGGGCAATGTCTTCAAGCGATCGGCCCAAAATTCGGTGATTTCCTTAATGATCGGGTAGGCAACATCCTTTAGGTATTGCTTATTGCCGCCGAACTGATAGTGCCACCAGAAATGTTGGCAGTACCAGGCGTTCGACGTGTTGTCCCATTCCCAGCCCATGCCGCCGGTGATGTTGTGCGACGTGCGGACGGTCCATCCGCGCGACGGACCCGAGGCCGGCTTGAATTCGGGGGCGGCCTGCGTCGCCTTGCGCCATGGTTCGAGCTGGCTTTGAATCAGTTGCAGCAACGGCTCATGACATTCGGCCAAATTGGTCGGCTCGGCGGGCCAATAGTTCATCTGAATGTTGATGTTCGTGTGATAGTCGCTATGCCAGGGCGGATCGTTGCTGTCGTTCCAAAGCCCCTGCAAATTGGCCGGAAGCCCGCCGGGCCGCGAGCTGGAAATCAACAAATAGCGGCCGTATTGAAACATCAATTCTTCCAGATCCGGGTCGCTGCCCTTTTCCGCATGTATAACCTTCCGGCGATCGGTGGGCATTGCAAGACGTTCGGGCGGCGTTGCGCCAAAATCGACCGCCACGCGGCTGAACAACGATTGATAGTCCTTCACGTGGTCGGCTTTTAGCACGTCGAGCGACTTGGCCGATGCCACGTCGAGGGATTTTTGAATGCGTGCGGCGGGATCTTCGCCAAGGTAGTGCCGGCTGTAATCCATGACGTAATTCGTGCCTGCCGCGATGAAGAGCGTCAGGCTGTTGCAATTCTTCAGTTCGGCATTGTTGCCGGCAACCGCGACCGCGCCACCTTCGCCAAGCACGCGCACTTGGGTTTCGTATTGGATGCCGTTTTCGAATTTTCCAATCGCGCGAAACGCAACTGCGGAGCCTGACTGTTGGGCGGTCGTCGCGGCATTGTGCCCGTCGGCCAACCGGACGACGCCGGTGTACATGCCGGGCTTGTCGGCTGTGCAACGCACGATCAGAATGCCATTGGGATGGCTGCAAAAATACTCGCGGCGATAGGTAGTGCCGTCTATCTGATAGCTGACCGAGGCCACGGCCGTGGCGATGTCCAAGTCGCGGCGATACTGCGCCGGGTTCTTATGCGAGGGCAAATCGATGTATAGATCGGCCAGTTTTTGGTAGGCGCCCATCGTCTCGTATTTGCCCGAGGGATTCTCGTCGCCGGTCCATAGACTTCCTTCGTTCAACACGATATGTTCCGAGGCGGTTTCGCCGAAGATCAGCCCGCCCATGCGGCCGTTGCCGATGGGCAACGCTTCGTTCATGCAGTGTTTGGCCGGTTGGGCATACCATAACATCAAACCGTTTTGCGCAGCCAAGGCAATGTCGGCGGTGAGAAACAAAACGAATATCAATGCGGCAAGCGTTTTATGCGGCATGGCGAACTCCGATCAAGTGGTGGGAACGCAGCGGATGGAAATGCATTAGACGCAAATACAATAGCCGAAATCTAACAGCTCCCGGAATACGTGTCATGTTGACGCACAATCCGGGAGCTGTTAGCTCCCGGCTATTGACTCTTGGCAATTGGCTTCTGGTAATTGGCTCTCGTTTGTTAGTTCGTGATCCTGCAATGTTCTTGCGAATGAACATTGGCTATTTGCCTGGGACGACAACGGCATCGCTGACGGCAAGGGTCCAGGCATGGTCGCACGGCGGATTCTTGCGGATGTCTTCGGGAATTTGGACGGTCAAGCCTTTTCCAGCGTCGAAGGAGAACGAGACCGGTGTTTTGGCGCCGAGCATCTGAACGTTCTTGCCGCCGGTGACAGCCGGTATGCTCAGAACCGCCGGCGGCGTTTTTTCATCCTTGTCGGCAAGATAGATCAAGTAGACGGTCGAGCCTTTTTTGGTCATGCAGACGCGGCCGACTTTGTAGGGAGCGACGGCCCGAGTGCCATAGATGGCTTCGCCGTTGATTTGCATCCAGCGGCCGATTTCTTGCAGGCCTTTGACCGCCGGCTCGGGCAACTGACCATCGGGATCGGGACCGATGTTCAACAGAAAGTTTCCGCCCTTGGCCACGATATCGACCAGCAGATGGATCAACTGGCGCGGGGATTTATATTTATCGTTCGGCTTATAGGACCACTGATCGCCCATCGTCATGCAGGTTTCCCAAACGAAAGGCAGAGCCTTTTCCGGCACTTCCTGCTCAGGCGTGCGGTAGTTTTCGTAACGGCCGCCCACGGTACGATCAACGATGATCAAGCCGGGCTGATGCCGGCGAGCCATGGTTGCGATGGCCGGCATGTTGATGTCTTGCTGCGGCGGACGGACTTGGCCGCCGTCGAGCCAAAGGATATCGACGGGACCATAATTGCTCATTAATTCTTCGATAATGTTGTAGCTGAACTTCACGAAAGTCGTCCAGCGATCGGGCTCCTTGGCCGTATCGTAGTTTGGATTGCGCGTAGGATGTGGCCGGGCGGGATCCCAATAGCCGGGCTGGTGCCAATCGCTCTTCGAGTAGTACGCCCCGATGCCGAAACCAGCCCTGCGAAAGGCATCGAAAATGGCTTTCACCGCGTCGGCCTGGGGATCGGCGTGGAAGGGACACGCGGCGGCCGTTGTGCGGTAGTCGGTCTGTTTGGTGTCGAACATGCAGAAACCATCGTGGTGCTTCGTGGTGAACACCATGTATTTCATGCCGGCCTGCTTCGCAGCCTCGACCATTTTTTGCGGATCGAAATGGCGCGGGCGGAAAGTTTCGTTGAGCTTCACGTAGTCGGCGGCAAATCGTTTCATGTCTTTGCCACGCGCAACCCAAGGGGGCAGGTCGTCGGGCCGTGCCCATTTGTCTTCCTCGATTAGGGGCCACGATTCGATGCAGCCCCATTGGCTATAGATGCCCCAGTGCATGAACAGGCCAAATTTCCAGTCTTGGAATTGTTCAAGCTTTTTCAGCACCAAAGGATCGGTTTCCTGATCAGCCGGTTCGGCGGCAGCGCAGCATGACAGGCCGCAACCAACCAAGACCAGT
>CAZNMP010000237.1:0-5525 GCA_964573875.1 uncultured Planctomycetaceae bacterium
CCGTCGGCGGCGCGGTTTGGACCAAGAATGCCGAAGGCCAGTTGGCGCTTCAGTATCAGGTCAACATCCAAGAGACGCATCTGCGCGAGAACGAAAACCAAGCCCAGCATTCCAAGCTCCTTTACAAGACCTTGGCCGAGGGCGAAGGCGCTCTGGTTCCGCCGCATACCGGTCCCGGCGATCTCCAGCAGGCCGGTCAAGAAACACCCGCCGCGAACCCCACTGATTTTCTCTTGGTCTTGGGCCTATTGAAGGTCGACGTGGAAGCGATCGGGATCGTCGAGATATTTCAGCGTGCCGAGGCTGGTCCGAACACGCAAAAAGGCTATCTGCGTTTCGTCATGCAGATGTGCGAACTGGCCTGTGAGTTCCTCAAGAGCCACAAACTGCGGCATTTTTCGGATCGGCAATCGTTGTGGACCCAATTGGAGGATTTCACCCGCGCGGTCCATGCCTCGCTCGATCCGCGCGAAGCGGCCTACACAATCGCCAACGAGGGCCGCCGGCTGATCGAATGCGACCGCGTCAGCGTGGCCATTCGCAGCGGAAAAAAATGCCACATTGAAGCCGTCAGCGGCCAAGACCTTTTCGACAAGCGATCCAACACGATTCGTCTGCTCGGTAAGCTGGCCTCGGCCGCGGTCGCCACGGGTGAACCGGTTTGGTATGCCGGCGACACCAGCGATCTGCCGCCCCAGGTGGAAGACGCCGTGCAGGAGTATGTCGACGAATCGCACTCGAAAACGGTGGCTGTTTTGCCGCTCCAGCGGCCGGCTCCGCCCGAGGAAGACGACCGAAACAAACGCACCGAGCCCGAAGAACCGATCGGCGCATTGATCATCGAGCAGATCGAGGATAGCCGCGTTACCGACAGCTTGAAGCAAAGGGCCGACGTGGTTTGCCGGCATAGTTCGACAGCCATGGCCAACGCCATGGAGCATCAGAGTTTATTTCTGATGCCGCTGTGGCGCAGCATCGGCAAGCTGAGCTGGGTGGTTCACGCGCGAACGCTCCCGAAAACCCTCTCAATCACCGGCGCTATATTGGCCGTACTGCTGGTCGTGGCTCTCTGGCCGGCGCGTTTTACGTTGGAGGCATCCGGTACGCTCGAACCGGCATGGCGGCAGGATGTTTTCGCCGGCGTTGACGGCGTCGTGCAAGAGATGTATTCGGGCTGTGACCACGGCAAACTGGTCAAAAAAGACGAGCCCTTGCTGTTGCTTCGCAATACCGATCTGGAAGTGGCGCTAAGCGACGTTCAAGGACAGCGGATGGCCGCTAACGAACGGCTGTTCGCCGTGCAACGCTCTTTGGTCGAGGAAAAGAAACTCTCGATCGACGACCGAAACCGTCTTAGCGGCGAGCAGGCGGAACTTAAGCAGAAACTGGAGTCGCTCGACGCCCAATGGGGATTATACAAATCCAAGCAAGCCGAGCTAAGCGTAAAAAGCCCCATCAACGGCATTGTGATTACCTGGGATCTGCGAAATCGTTTGATTCATCGGCCCGTGCAGCGAGGGCAAGTGCTGCTCCGCGTGGCCGATCCTTCGGGCCCTTGGCAGTTGGAATTGAAGATGCCCGAGAAACGCATGGGCTATCTCATCGCCATGCAGCAATCGCTCTACGATCAGTCGCGCGAACAATTGCGCAAACTGCTCCGCGAAAACATTGCTGCGAAACTCAGCAAAGCTGCCGCCGAAGCTCCGCCGGTCGCCAATGAAACCGCAAAGACCGAAAACAAGGAAACCGCGCCGACCGAGGTAAAAGAAACCGCGACGGCGGAATCCGACGTGGTGACTGGAGAAAAGACAAACCCGGAAGGCCAAACCGCAGTCGAAGAAAAGCCCCCACAAGAAGGCGAGGCGACGGCCGAGGAAAAGCCGACGCCGGAAGCCGAAAAAACCTTGGATGAAAAAGTGGATGCCGAGGTGGAAACCCAGTTGGCCGCTGTTCCCGACGAAAAATTGCACGATCGCATCCTCACGGAATTCCAGGCAAGACTGGTCGATCAATTGCAAAAGATCCTGGGCAACGTAACCGACGAGGCCACCCGGACCAAGCTCGCCGAAGTATTGCGCGAGCCGACGTATGACAATGCTTGGAACAAACTCCAGATGGTTCTGCCGGAGATCAGCGATGAAAATCTGTCGGACCAACTCCGCGAAATCACGCACGAGCAACTGGCCGATCAATTAGAGGTATCCTATATTCTGGCCACCGAGCCCGGCACTACGCGTTACGGGCGGGTGCAAGAGATTCACCGCAGCGCGGAAATCCGCGGCGACGAGGGCAACACCGTGCTTATCAAAGTGGCCATCGACAAGTCCGAATTGCCCGACCGCCGGCCCGGCGCTACGGTAACGGCCAAGGTCGATTGCGGCCGCAGCATCATGGGCTATGTGTTGCTCCACGACGTGGTCTCCTTCATCCAATCGCGTATTTTATTCCGCTATTTCTAGAACCATGAAAGATATTGCCATGCGGCATTTAATGTCTCTGACGGTTTTCGTAGTTGTTTTGTCGGTATGGTCTCTCTCCGCCGCGGCAGAGACGGTAACGCTGCCCAACTGCCTGCTTTCGCTGGATGCTGAAGTGTTGATGCCGGCGCAGGAGGCGGGCGTATTGACGAAAATTCCCGTCCGCGAGGGCCAGCAAGTGTCCAAAGGCGATCTGCTGGCGCAAATCGACGATACCCTGCCGCGATTGCAACAAAACGTGGCCGTCAACAAACTGAAGGCCGCCCTACGTGAGGCCGAGGACGATGTTTCCGTCCGCTATTCGACAGCCGCCGCCAAAGTGGCCGAAGCCGATTATCTGCAAGCCATGGAAGCGAATAAGAAGGTACAGGGCGTGGTTCCGCAGGCCGAAGTGCGTCGCCTGCTGCTGAAACAACGCGAAATGGAGCTCTCGATCGAGAAATCGCAGAAAGAAAGAGACGTGGCCGGTTTGCAGGCCAAGGTGAACGAGGCCGAATTGGAAGCCGCGGCCGCCAACCTTGAACGCCGCCGCCTCGTCGCCCCCTTGGATGCCGTGGTGATCGAGCTGTCGCACCACGAAGGCGAATGGGTGCAGCCGGGTGATCCCGTTATGCGGTTGGTCCGGGTGGATCTGCTCCGCGTCGAGGGCTTTTTGAACGTCAAAAACTATCGTCCCTCTCAGATTCAAGGGCGGCCGGTCGAGGTCGTTGTTACTTTGGCTCGCGGAAAACAAGAAACGTTTCCGGGTAAAATCGTCTACGTCAAACCGCTGATCGAAGCCGGCGGCGAATTCCTCGTCCGAGCCGAAGTGCAAAATCGCCAGGAAAACGGCTTCTGGATCCTCAGCCCCGGAATTAAGGCGGAAATGACCATCCAGTTGAAATAAGAAATTCCAATGTTCAAGGATCAATGTTCAACAGATCGGAACAGATGCCCGACCGTTGGGCCATGGAACATTGGTCATTGAACCTTGAATTTTGAACCTAGTACCTTCTTCATGACGCATGGTTACTCTCCGCGACAGTTTGCAGTCTAGTTCCGCTCGGGCTCTTACGATTCGAATGCGGCCCGACTTGGTTGCGCAGAGACAGCATTATCTCGGCCGCAGCTACTGGATCATTAAAGACCCGATCGGCCTGAACTACTTCCGCTTTCAGGAAGAAGAGTACGCCATTCTCCAGATGCTCGATGGCCAGACGAGCTTGGACGAAATCAAAGACCGTTTCGAGGAAGAGTTTCCGCCGCAAAAGATCACCTTGGACGAATTGCAGCAGTTTTTGGGAATGCTGCACCGCAGCGGCTTGGTCGTGGCCAATGCCGCCGGCCAAGGACGCCAGCTTCGCAAACGTCGCGACGAGCGCAAACGCAAGGAACTGCTTGCCGCGCTGACGAACATCCTTTGCATCCGTTTCAAGGGCATCGATCCCGAGCGGCTACTCAACTGGCTTTATCCCCACGTGCAATGGTTTTTTTCTCCCATCACGGCGGTCTTCTGTTTGCTGATGGCCCTGACGGCCCTGACGCTGGTCATTGTGGAATTCGACGTATTTCAGGCCAAACTGCCTGAGTTCCACCAGTTTTTCAGCATTCACAATGCCTTTCTGCTGGCCTGCGTGCTAGGTGTTACAAAAGTTTTTCACGAATTCGGCCACGGCCTGATGTGCAAGCATTTTGGCGGCGAATGCCATGAGATGGGCGTCATGGTCCTCGTGCTGACGCCGTGCCTTTACTGCAATGTCTCCGACTCATGGATGCTGCCCAACAAGTGGCATAGGGCCGCCATCGGCGCTGCCGGCATTTACGTCGAGGTGATGCTGTCGGCGGTCTGCACCTTTCTTTGGTGGTTCTCCGCGCCGGGGTTGTTCCACAACCTATGCCTCAACGTGATGTTTATCTCGTCGGCTACGACGATCATCTTCAACGCCAACCCATTGCTGCGTTACGACGGTTATTACGTTCTGTCCGACTTGGTTGAAATTCCCAATCTGCGGCAAAAGGCATCTTCGATCCTCAATAGTAAGTTGGGCCAATGGTTCTTGGGGCTCGAACCGCCCGAAGATCCCTTCCTGCCGCAGCGCAATCAGATTTTTTTCGCATTATATTCCGTTGCCGCGGCGGTCTATCGCTGGGTGGTGGCGCTTTCCATCTGTTGGTTCCTCTACCAGCTTTTCGAGTCTTACGATCTGAAAGTGATAGGTCAGATCGTCGTACTCATGTCCTTATACGGTTTGCTCATCATGCCGCTCTATCAGCTAGGCAAGTTTTTTTACGTGCCGGGGAGGCTCGAACAAGTGAAAAAACCGCGTTTCTACACCAGTCTGGGCGTGCTGAGTGCAATTCTATTGGCAGTGCTTTTTCTTCCGCTGCCGCATAGCATTATCTGCACGCTGGAAATCCAAGCCCGCGACGCCGCGCCGGTCTATGTCGATGTGGCGGGGCAACTTATCGAACGCGACGTCGTGATCGGTCAGCAAGTCGTCAAAGACCAGTTCCTTGCCCGGCTGCGCAGCACCGAAATCGATCTGGCGGTGGCCAAACTCGAAGGCCAAGTCAACGAATACCGCACGAAACTCGACAGTCTGATGCACCAAAGTTTCCGCGATCACCGCGCAACGGCCCAGATTCCCCAAGTTCAAGAGGCGCTGCGTGCCGTCGAGGATCAGCTTGTTCAGAAGAAACAGGATCAACAGCGGTTGCGTCTCATCGCGCCGGCTTCCGGCACGGTTTTGCCCCCGCCGATGAATCCCAAACGCGATAATGACGACGAACGCTTGCCCTCGTGGTCCGGCACGCCGTTAGACCCCGAAAATCTCGGCGCCTATCTCGAACAAGGCACATTGTTCTGCCAGATCGGCAATCCCAAGCAACTCGAAGCAGTCATGATCGTCGATCAGGCCGACCGCAACCTCATTCGAGAAGGCCAGAAGGTGGATCTCAATCTGGAAGGCATGTCCTTTTCCACATTACACAGTGAAATCCAGGAAATCGCCGAATCGGAACTGAAAGTCAGTCCCCAACGTCTCTCGACCAAGCACGGCGGCGAGTTGC
>CAZNMP010000238.1:0-5496 GCA_964573875.1 uncultured Planctomycetaceae bacterium
TCGGGATCGAAACGATCCTTCAATGCACGCATCACACGATGCGAAACATCGGCATTCGTGCCGCTATCACCATCGGCCGCATTGTCAACGGCGTTGGACATCGTTGTATGGATCACGCCGTCACCGGCATGGGCCTGGATCGAACATGCTGGATCGATTTTCAATAACTCAACGACCTTTTCCACCGTTTTGCCGGGCAGTACGTTGAATCTTGCGCCTCCAGGCGTTTCGGTCAACCATCGCCACAACGATTCCGCCCGCACGGTGGGAACAAGGACCGGCTCGGTAGCGCCGGAAGCAATCCATGCGCCTCGCAGTTGCTCCACCATCCAATCAACCTCGTCCTTCAAGCCCTCAAAGCCGACATAGAGTCGGCCGACGTGGCCATCAAGCATCGGGCCCAACATCGGTTCGTTGGGTGAAAGCTGCCCCGCCAAAAACTCAACGGCGGCTGGTCTGATGGGCAAGTGAATCATTTCCGACAAAAGCCGCTCGGCCGCCTCGAACGTCGGCACGTCGCACACGAGAAAAACCGATGCCTCGCATGCGGGCCGAACCATCAGCGTCGCTTGAGTAATAATACCTAGCGTGCCGAACGAGCCCGCCAGCAGGCGGCACATATTGTAGCCCGCGGCGTTTTTTACCACGCGCCCGCCGCCGGAAAACAGAGTGCCACGACCGTCTACCGCCGTGAATCCCAACACATAGTCGCGCATCGTGCCATAGGCAAATCGGCGAGGGCCGGCGGCATTCGTAGCAATCGCGCCGCCGACGGTCGCGCGTTCAGGATGCGGAACGTCAACCGGCAATCGCTGCCGCTTGGCCGCCAACAGCTTGCCAAGTTCTGCAATGGTCATGCCGGCTTCAACCGTGATGGTCAGGTCGTCGGCCGGATAGTCGATGACGCGAGTAAGATTGGCCAACGAAATGCCGACGCCAGTTTGAGTTGGCTCGTATTCGCCTTTGAACGTCGTGCCGCCGCCGAGCGGATAAACCGCAATCTTGCGGCCCGCCGCATTGCGCACCGCTTCCGCCACGGCGACCGCGTCGGCCGGTTTGAGCGTTTCGATGATAGGAGAACAGTCGATCATTAGTAAAGTCGAAAACGGTTCAAATCCTCTAATCCCTAATCCCTAATCCCTAATCCCTAATCCCTAATCCCTAGTCCCTAGTCCCTAGCCCCTAGCCTCTAGCCCCTTCTCTGGAATCAACTTCCCCGGATTCAAGCGGCCCGTGGGATCAAATGCATGGCGAACCTGGCGCATCGCTTCCAAATCGGCGGGAGCGAAAAGCCGATCCATCAAGGCAATCTTTTCGACGCCGATGCCGTGCTCGGCCGTGATGCTGCCGCCGCAGGCAATGCACTCCTCCAAAATTTCCCGTCCGGCGGCCAACGCCCTATCGACCGACTCGCGATCGCGTTCGTCGAACAACACGATGGGATGGACGTTGCCGTCGCCGGCGTGGGCCACGTTGACGATGCGTATTTGGTATTTTTCGCTGATTTCGGCGGTCCGGCGGATAATCTGCGGCAGCTTGGTGCGCGGCACGACGCCGTCTTGAATCGTATAGCTGGGGCTCAGACGGCCCGTGGCCCCGACGGCCATTTTACGGCACTTCCAAAGCAACTCGCGTTCCTGAGCCGAAGACGCCTGCAAAACTTCGCGAGCGCCAAACCGCTTGCAAAATTCGACGATCTGCTCTTGCTGCCGGTCAAGACCCGCCGCCGGCCCATCAACCTCGATAACCAACACCGCGCCGGCATCGGGCGGAAAGCCGAAATGATAGGCTTCTTCAACGGCCGCAAGAATACCTTGGTCCATCAACTCCATCGCCGCCGGAATAATGCCGGCCGCGATGATATGGCTTACCGCGTTGCCGGCGTCTTCCACCGAAGCGAACGTCGCACGCATCGCACGGTATTGCTGCGGATTGGGCGTCAAACGAACCCAAACTTTCGTAATAATGCCAAGCGTGCCTTCGCTGCCGACCAGCACTCCGATCAAATCGAGCGAGTCCGCGTTTTCAACCGGCCCTAGCTGCATGATCGATCCGTCGCTTAAAACGACTTCAAGCCCGAGCACGTGGTTGACCGTCACGCCGTACTTCAGCGTATGCGGCCCGCCGGCGTTCGTGGCCACATTGCCGCCGATCATGCTGGCGCCCTGGCTTGAAGGATCCGGCGCGAAGTGATAACCGGTGCCCGCCAACGCTTGGGTAAGCCGCAGATTGGGAACTCCGGCCTCGACGATGGCCATCCGGTTGCGCAGATCAATTTCGAGAATCTTGTTCATCCGCGAAAGCATCAACACCACGCCTCGCTTCAACGGCAAACAACCGCCGGCGAGACTGGTGCCCGCTCCTCGGGCGATGATCGGCACGTCATGGCGCTGACACGTGCGAATCGCATCGGCAACCTGCTGCGTGGAACATGGCAGAACCACGGCGTCGGGCGGCTGCCGCTCGATCGTAAAAGCATCGCAATCGTAGACCGCCATCTCGGACGGAGCCGAAAGAACATTCTCACGGCCGAGCACTGCACGGAGTTCGGATACCAATTCGCTTTCCATACTTCCGGCAATTATAGCTTGGCAACGGGATGATTGCCTACGGCACACCAACCACAAGAGGGGGCGTCTGTTTCTGAGCCCCGCTCGGCTTGCTCTTCGCCAGCTCCCATTGGAGTGCTAATTTTGCCAGAAAATCCGCGCGATGGATCGGTTTCGACAGAAAATCGTCAAAACCGGCCTCTATGCATAGATTCCGGTCGGTCGAAGTGGCCCGGGCCGTCAAGGCGACGATTGGACTGGTAAACCCCTCGGTACGAAGAATCTTCAGCGCCTCTAATCCGTTGAGAACCGGCATTTGCAGATCCATGATAATCAAATCGAAAGGTGACCCATCCTTCCGGGCGGCACATGCCGAATCGACGCCTTCTCGCCCATTCTCCGCAATCGTCACTTCCGCGCCCGCTTTTCGCAGAATGATCGCCAGCAAAGGCTGGTGATCTCGGTCATCTTCGACCAGAAGGACGCGGCAATTCGATAATTGTCCGGGGGTCGCGGACAAAGAAGCTGAATAGGATTCCATGGCATCCAACAAATCATTCCGCAAATTAGCTTATGGCCTGGCCCCTAGCCATTCATCGCTAATGCACGATAGTCCATGATTGGGTTATTATTGATACCGACGTTGCCAATGATCCTTGTTCCATCGCAAACACGATTGTTCCAGCCGAGTTTGCCGGTCTATCGGGTGCGAAAAGGATCATTGGCAATGCAGGGACTCAATAGGTGGGAAATTCCTCACAAACAATCAAACATTGCCTTTGCCCCAAGCTCCCGTTAGAAACCTCTCTTTGTTCCAAATCAAAGCTTCAAAAGGAGCAGTAGGGGCGCAATATACAACACCTCGGCGGGGAGCAACAATAGATTCAGAGGGAATTACTTACGGGTGTCTGTGGTTTCCCGTAGTGCGGATCCGCAATCAAGGTTAGACGGATCAATTCCGCAAGCGAATCCGCCTTCATCTTGCGCATCAACTTGGCGCGGCGCACTTCGATCGTTCGCACGCTCAGATTCAGTTCGCTTGCGATGATTTTGTTCGATTTGCCGTCGATCAACAACCGCAAAACATCATGCTCGCCCGGGGTCAAACGCTGCATCCGATGCAGAAGTTTAGCGCGCAGCGCCAGATGCTGCCGATGGATCGAGTCCCACTTCAACCCTTCTTGGATCGCTTCCCAAAGCTGCTGATCGCGGCACGGTTTTTCCAAGAAATTCAGCGCGCCGGCTTTCATGGCTCGCACGACCATCGGCACATCGCCATAGGCCGACATCACGATAGCGGGCAAATGCACGTCATCGCGCCCTAGCTGTTCAAGCAACTCCAAACCGCTGATGCCCGGCATCCGGACGTCCAGCAACACGCAACCCGATCGCGACGGGTCGAAAGAATCCAAAAAATGCTGGGCCGAATCGTGCGGCTCGGCATGTAAATGCATCGACCGTATCAGCACCGACAAGGATTGCCGGACGGCAGGGTCGTCGTCAATAATAAAAACCGTAGGTTCAGCTTCCATGATTTCGTTCTCCAAAGTCGATCGGCAAGGTGAAATGGAAGGTACTGCCCCGATCCGCGTTGGGAGTAACCCAAATTGTTCCCCCGTGTTTTTCTACAATCGATTGGCAAATGGACAACCCCATGCCCATGCCGTGGGTCTTGGTGGTGAAGAACCGCTCGAAAACATGTTCAATCACTCCGGGAGGAATGCCCGGCCCAAGATCATGCACCTCGACGGCAACGCTCCCCTGGCCGTCCGAGGTCGTCCGAATCGTCAACTGTCGATATTCCGGTTCGCAGTCCCGCATGGCATCCATCGCATTACGCATCAGATTCACCAGCACCTGCTCCAATTGGACGCGGTCCCCAACCACCGGCGGCAGCGACTTCGCCAAATCCAGCCGCATCTCGATGCCCGTCAATCGCGCCGGAATACTCAACAATTTTGCTACGTCGTGGATCGTCGTATTGAGATCCAATAACGTTTGCAGAGGCTGCGCCTTCATGACGAAACGCCGCAAACGGCGAATGATATCCGCGGCGCGGTCGGCCTGCTCGCTGATTTGCTGAAGCGACCCCAACAGGTCTTCCCGGTCCTCGGCCCGATCCGATGCCAATAATCGCTTGCAGGCATGGGCGTAACTCGAAACGGCGCTCAACGGCTGATTCAACTCGTGCGTCAGCTCCACCACCATCTCGCCCACCGTGTTTAACCGCGTCACGTGGGCCAACTCGTTCAAATGCTGCTGCACCCGTTCCTCGGCCCGGCGGCGCTCCTCCATCTCCAGACGCAATTGACGATTCGCCTTCGCCAACTCCTCGGTACGATGCTGGATGCGCTGCTCCAACTCCTCATGCGCTTCGTTCAACCGCATTTCGGCCTGAATGAGCCGCCGCGCCTGGCGGTCGCGCTCGATCGCACGATCGACCACCGGCAGCAACATCTTCATGAACGATGCGCCCTTGACCAAATAGTCGTAGGCGCCGCGTTTCATCATCTTGACGGCCACGCTCTCGTTGCCGTTGCCCGTTGCCACGACAAACGGCACGCGCCGCCCTTGCGCTTGAATCTTCTCGACAAGCTCGTCGCCGCACATGTCGGGCAAGCCGTAATCCAACAGAATCAGACTAGGCGAATCCTGCCTGAGCCACTCGAGCGCGGCGGCTCCGTTCGGCGCCCCCACCGTCTGATGCCCGTTGGCCGCCAGACGCATTTCGATCAACTCGCGCAGGGCGGGATCGTCTTCCACCACTAAAATGGGACCGCGATCCTCGTCCCTTGCCGAAAAGCTCGCCGGGCTGATTCGCTGTTTGGAAACCGACATGGTTACATACTTTCGCACACCATCTCCGAATCGTTCCCGCCTGTCAGAACAGCAGAGAGTACGCCTGGCAAGATTGGAACTCGTGACCTACGGTTTAGGTAACCGTTGC
>CAZNMP010000239.1:0-5477 GCA_964573875.1 uncultured Planctomycetaceae bacterium
CGGCCGCTTGGCCGGCGTGGAGCAGCGTCAACACTTCGAAATCCTTACTCGACGGCGATTTCACCTGACCGTAGATCGCTAGCGCCTCGGCAAATTTCTTCTGTTTCAAGAGCGAATCGCCTTCCATGAAGGCGGCGTCCGAGGCCAGCGGGCCAGCGGGCCAAGTGGCCTGCTGATAGCGGAACGTTTGTTGGGCATTGGCGAAATCGTCCATGCGGAAAAAGGCCCAGCCGAGCTTGTGGGCTGCTTTTTCACCCAGTTCGGTCTTGCCGGCCTTCGTCATCGCGGCATGATAAGCAATGCCTGCCCGCTTGAAATCGCCGGCCTTGTAAGCGGCCTCGCCCACATGATATTGGGCTTCGCAAGCCAAGGGACTGTCGGCATGTTCCGCGGCCAATCGCGTGAAGGTGTCGACGGTTTCTTTTTCTTTGCCTTGCTGCTTCAACGACCATGCCAACTCGTAAAGCACCTTGTCGGCGCCGGCATATTTCGGATTCTCCGCCAAAATCGTTTGAAATGCAGCCGCGGCTTCGGCATTCTTTTGGAGCCCCGATTGGCATAGACCCATGAGATACAGGGCATCAGCTTTTTCGGTCGGCGTGGGATCAGCCTTGAGCAAAGCTTGGATGTCTTCGATCGCGCCGGCATAGTTTTTCAATTGGTGCCGGGCAACGCCCCGGGCATATCTAGCGCGCGGGATCAATTTATGCTCAGGATGCTTTTGCACCAGGGCGTCGAACGTCTTTTCCGCGGCGGCAAAATCGTTTTGGCTAAGCTTGGCCCAACCCATTCCATAGAAAGCATGGGGCGTCAACGAGCTTTGCGGCCATTTGTCGATTACCTGTTGATACTCGGCCGACGCCGTGTTGAAATCGTTGCTTGCGAAAGCTAATTCGGCCAAACGATAGTGGGCGCGATCCAATGCACGGCTGTTGGGAAAATCAGTGACAATCCGCCCGAGCGCGGCTTTGGCCTTGTCAAAATTTTTCAATTCCGTATAGGCCTGAGCCAAAAGCAACAACGTATCGTCGGCCTGTCGCCATTTCGGCTGGGCGGCCAAGGACGCTTCCAAGGATTTCACGGCCGGCTCGAATTGTTTCAACTCGGCTTGGCTTGCCCCAACGAGATATTGGGCTTCGGCCAAGGCATCGGGCGAACGCAGCCCGGCCAGCATCGGCTGAAGCATGGCAAGAACGTCGGCGAATTTCTTTTGCAGATACAAGGCCAACCCGCGACGCACTTTCCACGTTTCGGCATCGGCATGAGTGGGATATTTTTGCAGCAGCGTTTCGAATGCCTTATCGGCTTCGGCGAACTGGTTGGTTTGCAGATTGCTTTCCGCGGCCACATACGTTACGTCTGGCATCAATTCGCTGTTGGGATAAGCCGCCAAAAAAGCCTTGGCGTGGCGGATTGCCGTGGGATAGTCGCTCTGTCCCATCGCGGCGAAGCCCGCCATGTAAAGTGCCTGCGGAGCCGAGGCATCTTGGGGGTATTTCGCCGCCATTGCCGCATAGAGAGCGGAGGATTCGGCGCGACGCTCTGTAATTTCGTAGACGGCATCAGCGCGATCCAACATCAACTGAGCGGCCTGAGGGCCGTCGCCCAGCTTGGCCAACATCTTTTCGGCCGACGCGGCTGCATCGGCCGGCTTGCCCTCTTTGATCGTACTGCGCACAAGCCAATGAGCGGCTTCGGCGGCCGAATCGCCTCCGGCGGCCAGAACAGGTTCGAGCGTTTTGCGCGCCTCCGCGAAATTGCCGGCTAAAAAGTAGCATTTTCCCGCGGCAAGATTGGCCGCGCCCAACAGCTTGGATTGCGGCCATTTAATCGCAACCGAGGCGTACAATGCCGCTGCCTCGGGATACTTCTTCAGTTGCACCAGCGATGCCGCTTGCCGAATCGTGGCATGATCGGCCAAGGCGCATCCCGGTTTTGCAGCCGCGGCCGCAAAACGCAGCGACGCCTGCTCGTATTGGCCTTGCGAAAAAAACGTCTCGCCGCGCCGTACGGTGACTTCGTCGAATAGCGGATTTTGCGGGTTCTTTTCTAAAAACTGATCGTAGCTCTTGCCGGCTTCCGCATGTTGGCCTAGTTCCTCTTGTGCAACGCCGAGAGCGTAAAGAGCTTCGACAGCCAACTTGTCCGTGGGCTTTTTAGACAGTAGCAGGGCATACATCGCGGCGGCTTCTTGCTTTTTATTGTTGCGATAAAAACATTCACCGCGATTAAAAAGCGATTGCGCAAAATACTTGCTGTTGGGATATTTTGTCGCCACGGTGTCGAATGCCGCAGCCGCTGCTTCGAAAAGTTCAGGCTTGCCCGCCTGGGCTTGGTTGTACAGCGTCGAACCGAGGCAGTAATAAGAAGCGTCGAGCAGATCGCAGTTCGGATAGGATTTTACGACCGTTTCGAAGCATTGCCGGGCGAGATCGAACTGGTTGGCCTTGAGATAGCAAACGCCGAGGTAATGAAACGCCCTATCGCAACGCGGGTCGGTCTTGTAGGTGTTGATGAACTTCACCCACTCGGCGGCGGCCAGTTCGTAAACGCCGCGATTTTGGAGCTGTACCGCGGCATTGTATTGCCGCGTGCCCGCTTCGGTCTTTTCTTGGCTAAACGCTTTCGCGGGGGCTCCAGTGATGAGAAATCCAATACACAAAACGCTCCATACAAGATGGATTTTCCCTTGCATCGCGCTGACCTCTTGGAGGGCTGTTCCGGGCTCGTGGGATTGAATAGGCGAGAGTGCTGGATATTATGTCACAGTGAGAAAAAAATGCTAGGCAGCTAGCGGCGGGGGAGTTCTATCTCCCCAGAGGGGTCGGCCGTCGTGCTCTCAAAGCACTGCGAAAAAATGAAGCCCGAAGAGCCTAACCCGTCTTCCGGTTTGTCGCAAAATAGAATAATATGAGGCCAGTGCTGCGGGAGTAACTCAGTGGTAGAGTGCTAGCTTCCCAAGCTGGTCGTCGCGGGTTCGATCCCCGTCTCCCGCTCTTGATGTAAAGTGTGCCGAATCAAGTAGTTACGATACCTGCCGACGGTCGGCAGAGCGGCCCTAAATCGAAACGAAAGCGCGTAAATTACGCGCGCCATTTTCGAAGGGGTCAGCTATGCCAGCCAAATCAGCTTTTGTTCCAAAGTACTGCTTGCACAAGCCAAGCGGAAAAGCCTACGTCCGCATCCACGGCAAAGTCATCTATACCGGCGACTACGGCACCGCCGAAAGCAAGGCTGAGTATGGCCGCCTGATTTCCGAGCTTGCTGCCAGCAATGGCGCGGCCGTTTCTGATGCCCCGACTTCCGCGCTAACGATAGTCGAGTTGTGCGCAACGTACCTTGATTTCGCCCGGGGCTATTATCAAAAAGACGGCCTGCCAACCCGAACCATTCAAGGCATCTTGGCAGCGATTCGAACTCTCAAAAATCTTTACGGGAAAACGCTGGTTGCCGAATTCGGCCCCTTGGCTTTGTTGGCCATCCAAACCAAACTGGCCACAGACCAACTTTCTCGGGGCTATGTCAACAAACAGGTCAGCTACATCAAGCGGATCTTCAAATGGGGCGTCAGTCGATCGCTTGTACCGCCAACCGTTTACACAGCCTTAGCAACCGTAGAGGGCTTGCGGATGGGAAGAACAGCGGCCCGAGAATCTAAACCAGTCCCTCCGGTATCCGATGAGCTTGTAGAGGCAACGATGCCCTATCTGCCCGCCGTGGTGGCCGCCATGATCCGTTTCCAACGACTGACCGGCTGCCGGCCCGGCGAAGTCTGCCAACTACGGCCTTGCGACGTAACCCGTACCGGCGACGTGTGGGAATACCGACCACACTCGCACAAGACACAACACCTTGGGCGCGATCGAGTCATCTTCATTGGCCCAAAGGCTCAAACCGTTTTATTGCCCTACCTATCACGCGCTCAAGATGCCTATTGTTTTTCGCCAGCAGATTCAGTCGAAAACCGCCACACCGAAATGCGGCAACGTCGAAAGACTCCCCTACAGCCAAGCCAAAAATGCCGTCGGAAGCGAAAACCAAAGAGCAAGCCTGGAAAGATCTATAGGCGGCAAAGCTATTCCCAGGCCATCGCCAGGGCCGTTATCCGAGCCAATAAGGATCGAGAAAAGGAAGCCGCGGACATGGGCATTAAGCCGATTCTATTGCCCCATTGGCACGCCAACCAGCTACGCCATTCCAAGGCTACAGAGGTCCGGCGGGAGTTTGGCCTTGAAGCCGCCCAGGTGTCTTTGGGCCACGCCAAGGCCGACACGACAGAGATTTATGCCGAGCGCGACGCCCGGCTGGCTGTGGAGGTTGCAAAGAAAATCGGTTGAGGTAATATCACAATCAGATTGCCGGGTTTGCGGAGTAATTAACCGCCCAGGCCGGCCGGCGTGCCGTGGTTCTCACCTACACCACGGCCGCCGGTTGACCGCCCGGAAGAAAGTAGGTGAATCATGGCCAAACGTCAATGTAAAAAAACCCAAGCGGCTGAATCTGATACGTCCATTCTTGTCCTCCGCGAAGAGCATATACCCGCGTGGTTTCGGCACAGTGGATACCCTGACTATCCAAATATCAGGCATGGCGAGGAAAACTGGTGGCCATTCTTTAGCCGGATTAGTAAGGACGGGGCCAAGATTCAACCACCTGATGTTCGGCGGTCCATTGTCTTTTGGGAAAACTATGGGGACTTCCTTGCAGCAACGCCCGAGGGTGGCTGTCTAACAGTGCAATGTGCGTGTTTACCGGCTGCCACGCGAATCATATGCAATGAATGCGAGCGTAGGGGCTGGGACAGCTCGTCAGTCGCAATTACGACAGAATTACGTAACACTCTCTTTCGTTGCTATCCCGAAACAATCCCGTTCAGTTCTCCGTGGCCACCCAATGATTTTGTCGTGCAGAATCCATCGTTGCCAACGTATCGGCAAGCACAGATATTGGAAGCCGAGCGGCTACTATGCCGACTGAAATCGCAGTCGGAGAACGACGAAGAAAGGGCAACCAGTACACTTCAGGAACTGGCCGTTAGGCATGTTCCAAAATGGGACAATAAAAGAAAAGAACTGCTTTACGGTGGTGAGGTTATCAAAAAATATCGAACGACAGCCAAGAACCAAATATCAATTCTTGAAGCATTTGAAGTGGAAAATTGGCCATCACGGATTGATGATCCCCTGCCACATACAAAAGTTGGCGACCAACGACAACGCCTAGCTGATGCGGTTTCCGCACTCAACAAGAACGACGTGATTAGGTTTGAGCTTGATGGCACTACATTCGGGATACTCTGGAAAGCCTCTATGAAGTCTCTATAGGGTTTCGATGGTGTCTCAGGCGATGTATCTGGCATACTCGCAACTGATGGAACTGATGCCCACTAGCTGCGAGGTTCTGAAATGCCGATTGATATTCGTAACTGGACTTTTGCAAACTGTGAAATGACATTGAAAAAGCGGGGTAATTTGGGT
>CAZNMP010000240.1:0-5473 GCA_964573875.1 uncultured Planctomycetaceae bacterium
ACTCGACAGCCGACACGCACGACGGCGGCAATCCAGACGCCCTGCTGAATTCGATTCGGCAGCTTGACGGTAGAGTAACGGCCCGTGACCTGCGCCATCACGGCTTTAGCGGCGATGCCGAAGCGGCCCAAGAGGCACTAGAGGTTCTTGTGAGGGCTGGGGTTGGGGCGTGGGAAAATGTGCCACCTGGACCCCGAGGGGGCCGGCCGACTTGTGTTTTCACATTGACCGCCACCAAAGCCAAAACCGAAACCCCCACGAAACCCGAGAAAAACACAGGTTTTGGTTTCGGTGCTGACACTACACACCCCGACCCCAACGACTTACTTTCCGAAGCGGCGGCAACCGATGAGGGGGCAACATGGTGAAGCGCAGCCGAAAGACGCGACGTTCCGAACCGTGGCCACCTTCAGAGCTACGGTTGCCAGACACCATTGAGGAAATCGAACGCGGCTGCCCGGAGAGGGTGCGGCAGCTAGACATACTCCATGACACCTTGGAGGCGCGGTTGGCAAGACTGACTGGCAGCCCGGTCGGCAAGCCGGCCCCGAGAATTGCACGCTATTGCGTTCCTGGCTGCATAGTCGATAAGTTAGACCTCGGGGACAATCGGCCCCTACAGGGGCAATTGCAGGGGCTTGATGAGGTGTGAAACTAGGCAAAACAGAACTGCGAAAGTGTGCTAAGGTTTGCAGATGTTTTGAAAATCGAAAGTGCATAGTTGACATATTGACAACTAACGAATAGGATACAACCGATGAAACGAAAGTACATTCCACTTACAGACCAGTTGCGGCAGGCAGTCTTGAACTGCGGTCAATCACAATATGCGATCTGCAAGGCCACGGGGATCGACAAGACGGCGCTCTCTCGATTTATAAATGGCGAGCGCGGCGTTTCGATGGAAGTGATGAATACTCTCGGGGAATACCTTGGCCTACGGATTGTAACCGACAAGCCCCAGAACAGGGCGAAGAAAGGCGGGTGACGCATGGCGTCGATTACCAGAGAACCTAATGGCCGGCGGACCATTCAGTTTGTGGGCAGCGATGGCAAGCGACGGTCGATCCGGCTGGGGAAAGTATCGCAACGGTTTGCGGAAGTCGTCCAGGTGAAAGTCGAGCATCTGGCTGCGGCGCAAACAACCGGCGGCGCTCTGGATGGCGAAACGGCGCGATGGGTGGCGGAACGCGATACCGTCATGCTGGATAAACTGGCTGCGGTGGGACTGATCCCCAAGCAGCAGCGGGCTACACTGCAATCATTCCTTGACAGTTACATTGCCAGCCGAGTGGATGTGAAGCCGGCAACAAAGGAAATCTGGGGGCAGGGCAAACGCGGTTTGATCGACTTTTTCGGGAGCGACAAGCCGGTAAGAGAAGTTACCGCTGGCGATGCCGACAACTACAAGATGCACTTGATAGCCCAAAAGTTAGCTTCTATGACTGTAAGGAAGCGGCTGCAATTTGCAAAGACCGTTTTTCGCGCCATGGTCAAGCATAAGTTGCTTGCTGAGAACCCATTCGCCGAAGTGACCACCCAGGCGACGATGGCCCAAGGACGGCAGCATTTCATCACGGTGGAGGATACCGCGAAGCTATTAACTGCCTGTCCGGATTCTCAGTGGCGGGTAATCGTGGCCCTCTCTCGTTACGGCGGGCTACGATGCCCGAGCGAGGTTCTCAGTTTGCGGTGGCAGGATATTGACTGGAATGCCGGTCGAATCCGAGTGACCAGCCCCAAGACAGAATGCCACCCCGGCAAAGGTACTCGCACAATACCGCTGTTTCCCGAGTTGCGCCCGATCCTTGAAGAAGCTTGGGAAGTGGCCCCGGAGGGAGCAGTGTACGTTTGTGGTGAGAAATATCGTGTCGAGGCGATTGGTCCCCACGGATGGCGGAATATCAACCTACGGACGCGGTTTGAGGCCATTGTGGATCATGCCGGCCTGAAACCTTGGCCAAGATTGTTCCACAACATGCGGGCGAGCAGAGAGACGGAGCTATGCGAGCGGTTCCCACTCCATGCCGTTGCGTCATGGTTGGGCAACACTCCAACGATTGCCCAGCGGCATTACTTGCAGACGACGGAACAGCATTTTCAGGATGCGTTAAAGTCGTCAGAAAAAGCGGTGCATAATCCGGTGCAGCAAGTGCAAGAAATCAGATGCAAGCCCTCGCAAGAAAACAAGAAACCCCCGGTTTTTGCGGGGGTTTGCGAATCGTCGCAATACTATACATACGCACAGGCGGATGGGGAGGGATTCGAACCCCCGGTAGACTCTCGCCTACAGTGGTTTTCAAGACCACCGCCTTAGACCGCTCGGCCACCCATCCGAAAATTTCGGCAGCTTATGGTTCTTCGCTGCACTGCGTAGGTGTTGCCAAGGATTCTTTTCCACGGCCGGATCGGCCGGCAAATTGGGGCTTGGAAGCCGGATTTGCAATGAAACTACGATCCTCGCCAACATCGGCATCTTATAAGGCCAAAACTATCATATCATGGGTGCCGCGTCCAGGCATTCAGAGGCTCTTTCTGGGGCTGTCATGCTTACTGGACGCTCAAATAATGCTTGTGCCGCTTATGCTGCTCAAAAAAGCCGGGCGTTTTTTACATTGGGCAACAACACCCATACTTGTCGGCCTACTACCCTCTTGTGGTGCGGTAACTTGAAGCCGTCGGCAGGTTCGTTATTTCCTTTTTGATGAAAAACACACCGCCGTCCCCTCTAGTGGGTGCTTAAAACTACAAAATTCGTCCGGTGTTGGGGAGAATAGAAGGAAAGGCCACTGCGGGAAACAAAGACGCCTACTATTCTCGAAATTGCCACCAGGCGGAGCCGGCTGCGCGCGAAGAACGTGGGAATGCCATGAGCCAAGATTCGCAAACCGATAAATTCGTCTCTCTTTACACGGCTTGCCAGCGACGGCTCTATGTGTATGTCCGTTCCCATGTTCCCTCGGCGGCCGATTGCGACGACGTGCTTCAGAATGTAAGTGCCGTGCTTTGGGAGAAATTCGCGGAATATCGGCCTGAAGAAGATTTCGCACGTTGGGCATTCGGCGTTGCTCGCTTGGAGATATTGAAATATCGCCAAAAACAGAGCAGCCGAGCGACACGCTTGCGGTTGGAACTGGCCGACCTCGTGGCCCAGGAAACGCTGGAGGTTAGCGAAACGGCCGACGCACTCAGCGAGATGTTGCGGAAATGCGTTGAAAAACTATCGCCGTGGAATCTGGTGATCCTTCGGCAACGTTTCGATGACGGCAAGAGCGTCCATGAGATTGCACAGAAGTTGAACCGGACCGACAACGCCGTCTACAAAACGCTTCAGGGCATCTATGACAAGCTTTACGATTGCGTGAAGTCGGAGGAGACGGGGAGGACATCGCCATGACGTTGTCGGCCGAAAACCTCCGCGAACTACGCAGCCTGACCGCCAAGCTCCATGAAGGGCGTCTTACCGATGAAGAGAGCCTTCGCCTGAAATCGCAATTGACGGCAAGTGCGGAATCTCGGCAAATCTTCTCCACTTACACGGCAATGGTCGCTTTGTTGGAAGTTGAATTGCCGACAATGAAGCACCTGGATGGCGATGTTTTGGCCGCAGAAAATGCAGACCAGGATGCGGAATCGCTGCAATCGCTCGACCTTGATATCCGCGAGCCTGTCAATAGTTCGCCGCATCGTGCGGGACTGTTTTTCACGGCATTCCAGAATAGCGTCACCTTTTTTTCGCAGGAAGTCCCCTTTGCTCTGCTCGTGGCGACCGTACTTACAAGTCTTGGGCTTTGGGGCGCTTCGCTGGTCTATGTCTCCCAACCTAACCAAGTGGTGAAAAACCACAAAGCGTCGTTGCCTGCCACGGCGTTGCCGTCCGAACGAGAGCACGTCGGTTGTATCACCAACATGGTCGGCGTGAAGTGGGGGTCGGAAAATCCGGGAAATAGTCGATTGCCGACGATCTCTGAAGCAGATTGGAAAGCAGGAACTAAAAATAATCCATCGCCAATTGCCCTGGGTGACAAATTTGCCTTGGCTTCGGGCTTGATTGAAATTTCTTACGACACCGGTGCGAAAGTGATTCTTCAGGGGCCTTGCCTATATGAAGTGGACTCCCGCGAAGGTGGATTTCTCACAGTCGGCAAGCTGACGGCAAGATTGGAGAAGAAGAGGCCAGGGGTCAGGGGTCAGAGGTCAGAGGCAATAAATCAGAAATCTCTAGCCCCTAGCCCCCAGCCCCAACCTGCCCTCACCCTAACCCTCTCCCAAAGGGAGAGGGGACCAAACACAAATCCCAAATCCCTAATCAACAAATCCCAAATTTCTAGTCCCTCATCTCCCGCCCCCCGCCCCCAATCCCCCGCCCCTGCGTTCGCAGTGCGAACGCCTACGGCCACCGTGACCGATCTGGGCACGGAATTCGGCGTCGAGGTGCAACCGTCGGGCCTTACCTCGACCTACGTGTTCCAAGGCATCGTCGAAATGCGGTCCAATGCCAAGGGGAGTTCGCCTGTTCGGCTGACGGCTCAAGAGTCAGGACAGGTGGATGGGAATGATGTCGCGAGCAACACGATCGTGCATCGTACCAAAAACATCGATCCAACCTTGTTCGTGCGATCCGAACAGCTTTGGAAACAGGCGAATGCCGTGGAAAGCGACCGGGAGATGACCTCTTTCCATCGTTGGCAGATCTATAGCCAGAAACTTCGTCGCGACCCATCGCTGGTAGCCTATTACGATTTCCAACAACAGAAAGACCAGCCGGCCTTGTTGGCCAATGTGGCGGAAGGAACACGCGGCACGCGCAACGGCGTTGTGAACGGCGCCATTTGGACCGAGGGGCGGATGCCCGACAAGCAGGCATTGCTGTTCCATAATCCCAACGATCATGTCCGCATCGAATTGTCGCAAAAAATCGAGGATCTTACGCTGGCGACATGGATTTACCTTGATACCTTGGGCGAAGGCCGAACCATCAGCGGCCTTTTGATGAGTGAGAATCTCGATTTGCATTGGCAAATTGCCAACTGGAACGGCCATGTGAGCTTCAACACGCCCATGACGGATAATATCATGAGCTGGGAGATTTTTCAGAATTATCGATTACGGCAATGGATGCATTTGGTTTGCACGTGCGACCATTCCAAGTCGCAAGTGCGATTCTATGCCAACGGCAACAGCGTCGGCGAGGTTGATTGCCAGGTCGGTCAGCCGTTTATGGTCGGCCCTGTCTGGATTGGCAATTGGAAGGGAGAGGTTCGTTGTCTGCACGGAAAGATGGATGAGTTGGCGATTTTCAAGCGTCCCTTCTCTCACGAAGAAGTGCGCCGTATGTATAAATCTGAAAAACCATGAATCATCCGGGTGGAACTGCAAAATCGAGTCAAGGCGGGCAATGAGGGACAGGAACGAGGCATCGGGTTTCCATGTCGTATTGATGTTTTTCTTATCAGGTTCCCATTTATTGAAG
>CAZNMP010000241.1:0-5469 GCA_964573875.1 uncultured Planctomycetaceae bacterium
CGGGATTCACACCCCAGCCGTATCTCCCCCCTCCTTCGAACTCCACCCTTCAGCCTTTCACCCTGACATCCCCCGTCCTCCCCTCTCCCGCACCTTCACCGCGAAGCCCTACCTCGTTCGAGCTAAAATCCAAAAACAATCTCTTCGAATTCCGTGTCTTCACGAACGACGAAGCCTTCCTCTCGTTCCCGCTTTCGTCCGCTGACCCTCGCATCGCGGGAAACTCCGAAGGTAGTTACACCGCCGGCGCCCAAGCCTGCACCGCCAAAGCCGTTGCCGGTCAAGGAACACAGCAAAAAACCGATGACCTCGAAGGAGCAACCGCAGCCCAAGGCGGCGGCATTGCCCATCCAACGTCCCACGATTCCTGTTCCGCCGAAAAAGCGCGTCGAGCAGCCTTCGGTGGCGAAGAACGGGAAAGCCGTACTCAAGATGAATACGTCGGGCGGTACGGATCCCTTGTCGGAAGCGGATCAAGAACCAAGCGGCGCAAAGAAACCGCTGCGGTGGCCGCTGCCGTCGGCCACGGAATTAGAGGCGTCGCTGAAGAAGATCCGCAGTTATTATCGAACGGATATTGCGAATGCCAAGACGGCGGAATCACGTCATGCCTTGGCGATGCAGTTGTTGAACAAGGCGAACCAAGACAAGACCGGTGAATCGCCCGTTGTCGTCTACGCACTATGCCGTTTGGCTCGCGATATCGCAGTGCAGGGCGCCGACGACATGACCGCATACCAAGCGATCGACGTGATGGCCGAAAAATTCGAGGTCGAGGCGGGGACGCTCAAAGCGGATGTGCTTGGGGATCTTGCCAAAAAGGCTCGAATGCCCGCCCAACATGCTTTCTTGGCGGATCAATCGGCCGAATTGATGGAAGACGCCGCAGAAGCGGGCAATTACTCGCTGGCCGCGCACCTTGGCAAGTTGGCGATTTCCGAGAGCATCAAAGGCAATAAGAAAGACTTGGCCCAAAAAACCAAAAGCCGGTTGAAAGAGATTCTCGACAACGCCGACCGCAAGTCGGACGCCCCCGCATCACCGCCGAAGTAATGCGGGTTTCTATTCAAAGCTGCGCGGCGGCGTCTTTGCAAAGCTGCAAGCGGTTTATCGAACGTATTGAACGGTCGATGCGTTCAAGATGGGCAAAATTATCGCCGTTTTGAATGAGAGGCCGTATTATCGTTGCATCTCTCTTTCCACTTCGCCGGTCATCGGCACAAACTGGACGGGGATGACGTTTTGGCGGTGGAATCTACCGTTGGCATCTTTCTCAATCAGTATAAGATCCTGATCGATTCCACCCACGGGAATGACCAACCGGCCGCCGACAGCCAGTTGATCCAAAAGCGGTTGTGGCACGCATGTGGGAGCGGCAGCCACGAGAATGATATCGAACGGCGATTGCTCGGGCCAGCCTTGATAGCCATCGCCGCAACGGATCGTCACATTATCGATGCCTAACGACGACAATCGCGCGCGAGCGGAGTCGGCCAGGGGTTGAAGTATCTCGATGCCATAGACCTCACGGCACAAAGCAGCCAGAACCGCTGTTTGATAACCGGATCCGACGCCGATTTCCAATGCACGGCTTTGCACTGTAGGGCGAGCGAGTTGGGTCATCAAGGCAACGATGTACGGTTGCGAGATGGTCTGCCCCCAACCGATCGGCAAAGGATAGTCGGCATAGGCGCGATCTTGCATGTCGGCCGGCGCGAATCGTTCGCGCGGGATGCGGCCCATCACCTGCAAAACGCCGTCCTCGGTAATGTCGCGCCCACGAAGTTGTGCGTCGACCATGCGCCGACGGGCCGCGGCAAAAGGATCGGTTTCAGGGCGAACCATGGGCTGTTCCGAAACCGACATCGGCGGTTTTGCCATGTCGGGGGAATGCCAAAACGGATTCGACCAAACGGTCATGATGATTCTGTTAGTTGCAGGCCGCCGGGCAGCAAACCTGGACGGGAACCTGGACGGTGACCGTTTGAGGCTCACAACGCGTGTAGGTGTAGGCGACTTGCTTGGGCACGTATTTGACGCAACGAATCGTCGTCTGGTAGGGAACCGGTTTGCAAACGGTATAGGGCACTTGCAGCGTCCGCTGCTCGGCAACCATCTTGCAGACCGTGCAAGGCACTTTTTTCGTCACGGTTTCGTTGACGTATTTGACGCATTCAACTTGTTTATTAACGACTTCGGGCACCCAGACGCGGCATTGCTGCGTTGTCTTGACGGCCGGAGCACAAGGATCGCAGGCCTTGGGGGCACAGCAAGGAACCTCGCGAGTCTCCCAATGTCCGCCGCAAACCTGGACGGTCTGCATGTACTTTACCGGCTTGCAAACGTTGTAGCATACTTCGCGTTCGGATGTTTCGTAGACCGGCTTGTAAACGGTCTCGACACACTGACGATAGCGGGTTTCCGGCACATACTTGACGGCCGTGATGGTTTTATCTTCAAACACGGACTCGTAGCAGGTGCGGTAGCAAGTGTATTGCTTTTGTTGATAGACGACCTTTTGGCAGGTCTTCATCACGGTGCAACACTGTTGGGGCGCCGGTTCGCAACAGGCGCGACGGCACACGGCAAATCGGGCAGCACCGCAATAACAAGCATCGACCGTGCCCGACGAAATCAGCAGCACGACACAAGACAGCATAATTGACAGCGTTTTCATCGCTCATATCTCCTTTTATTGCTCAGGTAAATCATACCAGGTAGTGCTGGGTCGAGGCTCCTGTTTACCGGGCTTCCGCCGACCAACCTTCGGTCCCTGCCCGGCCCTCTCGACATTGCTAAGCTGGGAGCCCAATGGCATGGATCAACACAATGTCTTTCAAAGCATAGGAGCGTTAAGGACCGCGGTCAACCCACCCGCCACGAGCAGGGGCGGCGTTTTTTCCGAAGTGGATGACTGACAGAAAAAACCCAAGATAATTGACAAATACCAAGCCGGAAAAAACAAGATTGCCATCTGGTTTGGTTATACGGGTTGGTGGTGCGACTCGCGGATATTCAAATGCGGAAAAACACTTACGATGGGTGTGATAACGACACTTGCCGAGGCCGTATTAACCGCAAAGAATAGTAGAAACGGGACATTGCAAGCAGAGCGTTATTGCTCTTTGTTAGGAAAAAACACGGATAAATGCGGAAAATATTCGGCAAATGTGGCAAACCACGTTCCGCAAGCTACGTTTCTTTGGAAGTGCGTTTCTCCACAAAAACCACTAAGCCAAGAAAGCGGATCCGATGACGCCAAGTCAAAGAGATACGCGATCGACCTCCTTCAGGCCGGACGCACGGGTGACGTGTTCGAGCGGGCCAATGCAATTAGCAAAATGCATTTGGCGGGGACGGTACTTGCCAACCTTCCTGCTTGCATTTCTCGGGCTAGGCATTTTCGTGGCCGCTTTTCGGGTTGTTCAGCATTCCGAGTGGAGCATGTTGGCGGGCGGAGTGGGATTCACGGCGTTATTGGCTGCCTATGTATTGGTCATGGCGGATCGAACGAAACAAATCAAGCAAATCATTCAGCAACGAACGCAGGAATTGCAGGGCAGCGAACAACGGATGCACAAAATGGCCGATGCGGCCCATGATGCCATCGTCATGTTGGATCAAAACGGTTGCGTCACGTTTTGGAACGCGGCTGCATCGCGGATGTTCGGCTACGAGGCCGAGGAAATCCTTGGGAACTGTATTCACGACTTATTAGTGCCCCACGATTATCGAGAAAAGTATCTCCAGGGATTGCAGGAATTCCTCCGGAACGGAGAATCGAGCCGAATTTTGGAGTTTCGCGGAATTCGATGCAACGGCGAGGAGTTCCCGGTGGAGATGTCGGTTTCAGTGGTTTCGGTGGATGACCGATTGAATGTTATCTCGGTATTGCGCGACATCACCGAGCGAAAACATGCGGAAGAGTTGATCCAACGCCATGCCGACATTTTGGAATCGACGAACAAGGCCTTGGAATCGGCGAACGCGGCAGCGGAAGCAGCGGCCCGGGCTAAGAGCGAATTTTTGGCGAATATGAGCCATGAGATCCGCACACCCATGACCGCCATTCTCGGGTTCGCCGATATACTAGCGGAAAGTACGGCCGACAGCGCCTTGATTGAAGCCGTGAACACGATCAAGCGTAACGGCAAGTATCTGCTGACCATGATTGATGATATTTTGGATCTATCGGATATCGAAGCCGAGAAGCTAAGCTTGGAGAAAAAGCCGTGTTCCTTCCTCGGCATCGTGGCCGAGGTCGCCTCGATGATGCGCGTGCGCGCCGAGAATCATCATTTGAACTTTTCAACGGAATTTGATCCGCCCTTGCCGGAAACCATCAAGACGGATCCCAAGCGATTGCGTCAAATTTTGATCAACCTGGTGGGCAACGCGATCAAGTTCACCGAATCGGGCGAAGTGCATGTCGCCACCCGGCTGCGGAAGGACAAGGAGCGGCCGCGACTCTTGCAGTTCGATGTGACCGACACGGGCATCGGCATGACGCCGGAGCAAATCCAGGGGCTGTTCCAGCCGTTTTCGCAAGTCGATACGTCGACGAGCCGGCGTTTCGGTGGACCCGGCTTGGGGCTCATGATCAGCAAACGTCTCTCGGAGATGCTGGGCGGAAGCATCGGAGTCAGCAGCGTGCCTCAACATGGCACGACGTTCAGCGTTACGATCGATCCAGGGCCGTTGGATAATGTGCCGATGCTTGAGGATCCGGCGGAAGCGGCGATGAAGATCAAGACATCGCGACGACGCGGCGACAAGCCGTTGCCGAAACTTCCGTATCGCATCTTATTGGTGGAAGACGGTCCGGACAACCAACGCTTGATCGCCTTTTTGCTGCACAAGGCAGGCGCCCGGGTTGCCGTGGCGGAAAACGGCCAAGAGGCGTTGGATAAGCTCGTATTGCCGAAGACGGCCATGGAAGACGGGGAATATCCACAGTTCGAGCATTATGATGTCATTCTGATGGACATGCAGATGCCCGTGCTGGATGGCTATGAAACGACGCGAAAACTGCGCGTGTTGGGTTATACGGGCCCGATCATCGCATTGACCGCCCACGCGATGAGCCACGATCGCCAGCGATGTCTGGATGCCGGTTGTGACGACTATCTTTCGAAACCGGTTGAGCGATATGATTTACTGGAAATGATCGCTCACTATGCGTCGCGGCACGGTTCGACCGATCATCCCCGGCCGACCTTGGTCAGCGCGTAACGCAAGAACAATCCATTAGGCCGCCATGCGTTGCGGTTCGAGTTCTTCGAACAAATTCACGGTCAGCAGCATATCGCCTTCCGCGTCGTAGAACTGGACGACGCCGACGCTGAGCAACCACATGGCCATGTAACCATCGGCTTTGTAGGTGCGAGCGGCGTAGCGACCGCCGTCGATGAGGATATTTTCGTCGATATCGAGCGGGTTGAAGATCGCCGCCCCGAAATCTTGGAACGT
>CAZNMP010000242.1:0-5461 GCA_964573875.1 uncultured Planctomycetaceae bacterium
AGCGAAATCAGGATCCCGATGATCGTAATCACCACTAAAAGTTCCACCAAAGTAAAACCCTGAAGAACATAGGGCGCGGGGGAACGCCGCCAATGCCCCTGGACGGCGATCCCGGGGAAAATGGTACTGCGGCGGACCACTGGCTCTGCCTGTGCGTGGTCAGAGCCAACGTCAAGCGCCGACAAAGCTAGCGTTGCTCTCTGCCGGCTTTTGGATACCTGATTTAGACGCACAAGGCACCTCCTGACGCTTTGGTACTGAAGGCCAGTCCTTTTTCAAGAACATTGCGACATTGGGTGGGTGAATGGCGGAGTGACTGTCATCACATCCACCATCCACCATCCAAAATCCAATGAAATTGGTCTATTTCCTTCTCCGCCATGCGTAGGCCAGCAAACCGAAAGCGCCTACGACTAACATTACTAGTGAGCCTGGTTCGGGGACTAGTGTAATTGCCAAGTTGTCAACGTATAAGGAAGTGCCGCACCCCGAGTCTCTGCATAAAATCATGCCCGCGAACGTGTCGTTTCCGGAGGATGTTTGGAAGTCGCCGGAAAAGCTTAGGGTGCCTACCGTGGCATCAAAAGTCTTGGTGCCGTAATCGGCAACGACGCGAACGGGAACCCACGAGTTCGTTGTAAAGGTTCCTGCATTGTGGTATGTGGTGTCGTAGTACAAGACATCTCCGTTCGATGACAAAATTATGTTCCACGCGGATCCATACCACTGGCCCATGTGCGTGCCGAAGTCTAAGCCCGCTTGGAGATCTGTGCCAGATTCTACATAGGCGTCATATTTGAACTCAACCACCTTTCCCTGGATCGCGGATTGGTTTAGCGTAGAGATGTTCGCCCAATTGTAAGACATTGTCTTGAGATCGATGAAATTGCCGCTATTCGTTTCTCCCGGGCCTGGGGCCGTAGTCACATCTGCAATAACCGCGGGTACGCCACTTTCGTTCGCTAGGGTGGTAGTGTAGGATTCGCCAATGAGCGGAACGAGCGAAGATAGTTGGTTGCCGACGGTAACGGTTCGTCCCGTGTGCGATTCAAAATCATCCTGAAAAATCGTAGTAGCGCCGGCTGGCGATGAGAAACACAATAGTGAGCCAGCCACTAGAACAAGCACTAGAGTTGAGAATGATCTCATGACGTAATCTCCTGAAGAATAGAACGTAGTAGCAACCGTCCACGGGCCGTCGGCAACCTGCCGGCAATAATTATCCCAATAGCACGGCTCTCGCTTTCCTCTTCTCCTTCGCACCTCTAAGAAGCCCTTGCAACGCCGGCCAACTTGTCGATACGAAAACTCCGCACAAGAAACGTCTCTACTTGTGAAGTACACAACCTCCTTTCTCATTTTGTTATAGTGGCACAAATCTCCACAAAAAACGGCGACAAAATCACCTTGTATCTTTGCGCCCCGCGAGCTGCAATTCTGTCGGTGCGGCGCCCAGAGTCCGGCCTTCGGAGAAGCCCAACGGCACGAACACGGTTCTATCGCAGTCGAGCGATTCTTGACCGGCCTGCATCTGCCCGACCATCAATGCCGCTTGTCGCCCTAAATCCGCCTCGTCGATCGTGACCGCCGCCAAACGCCGGCTCAACACGCCGTCGCGGTGGATGCAGCCAAAACCAACAACCGACAAGTCGTCCGGTATACGGAGCCCCAGTCGCCCTGCCTCTAGAAATACGCGTTCGGCCTCCATCACATCGCCACAGAAGATGGCCGTTGGGCGATCGGGGGCCTCCAACATCTCGACCAACATGCGATGCACGTCATCCTCGGCAGGAGCCGTTCGAGTCTGTGCGTGGCACAGTACACGATTGTCAGGCAAATCCAGACCGCGTTGCGAGAGCACGTCGCGCAAACCTTTCAAGTACCCGTCCGTTACGACATAACGCCCCGCAGCCACAAAAGCCACGCGGCGATGACCCCGGCGGATAATCTCCTCACCTGCCCGATGCCCCACTTCTTCCCAAGGCCATGTGATCAAAGGTGCAGCGAATTCCTCGGGCCGACGATGACAAAACACCACCGGAATCCCCTGTGACCGCAACACGTCGAGTTGGTAGGCTGGCATGGGAGTGACCGTGGGAACAATCGCCACGCCCCCGACATTTTTGTCAAGCAACTGCAGGATCGCATCACCTTGGAAACGCACGTCCATCTGCGTGTCGCAAATCACGACCTGATGATGCGATTCCCCTGCCGCTTCGATAAACCCCTTAATCAGCGAGGGATATAGGCTGCCGTTGACCTCGGGCAAGACCAAGGCAAAGGCATCCAGCTTCTGCTTCCCATTCGAAGGCTCCTCGGTATTCACGAAGGTGCCTTTGCCATGAACCCGTTGAACAATCTTGTCCTGGCTCAATTCAGTCAGAGCATGGCGAACCGTGTGTACGCCGCGTCCCAGCTTTTTGGCCAGCATCCGTTCGGGTGGAAGAGCGTCGCCCGGCTTCAAGTGCCCGTCAGCGATTTGCTGCAGAACAAAGTCTTTGACTTGCTGATATTTCAGGCGGGTACCTTTAACAGACTGCTCTGCCATATCTCGACGTAGTTTAGTCTTCACCATTTCCGCGTTTTAACCCCAAATTCAAATCGCTTTGTTATGGCCGAAATAGCATCAGAGATACTATAGAAATTCGTATGTGATACGCAATTGATTCCTAATAAACACGCTTATAGCAGATGACGCCCATCATTGTCAAGCATCTTGTGCCATATTCTTAGAATTTCATGGTCCTTCAAACAGAAAAGAGGGTTCCCCCCCCCATAGTGGTGTCAGTGTTTGTGCTTGTGCTGCGCAGCACTAGGGCGATTCCAGCAATTTCTTTGGCGTTGTATCCGCAGCGGTGTAAGCAGCGGATATTCCTTGAGTTGGTCCACCACGTTCTTCCGAAGAGACTGGGCGATCGGCGAACAAAGAAACAGAATGCCTGTCGCCAGCGAATCGACGCCGACATCTTGTAGGGCGGAACATAAGTTTTGGAGCGTGGTTTCATCATCGGTCAAGCCTGGCAAAACGGGATCGGCGCGAGCCATGGTCGGAATGGCGGCTGTTCGCAATGCACGCATTTGTGCGAGTCGTATCGACGGCGACGGAGTGCCATCGAAACACTCATCGGGCATCTGAAGTTCGACCATCGCATGGGCCGTTGCTTCCTGAAGGGTCGGCTCGGCGACGCGATCAACGCGGTGCTGGCCGTTGCCGGCCGGAGCTTTCACAAGCTGCTGCGGTGTGTTCTTGCGATCATTTTCGGCTTGGTGCGGGCTGCCGCATGGTGGAAAATGCCTTCGCGACGCCCCCCTCGGCTTGCCGCGGCGGCCTAAATCCCAACCTAGCCGCAATTCCATCCGTCCCCGCTGATCATGAATCCGCCGAGACGAACTATTTCAGGGACGACGAAGTAACAATGAGTATAGCGGTCATGGCGAGTTTGAACCTTCCGCTTGACCTCTTCCCAGGAAAGTCGGAAGCTGGATTGTTCTCCAGATTTGCCTTTCGCCTTGCCAACTCCTCCTTTTGCCAATCATGAAACGGCACGCCTGTTGGATTGGCCGCCAAGTCATCCCAAAGGTCCTCGACGAACTGGAGTTTTTCTGCGGGGCTCATATCCAAGATGGATACAAGGTTTGGACTGATGGTATTGCCTTTTGTGGCTTTAGTCGTTTCGTTCCGGAGGTATTCTGCCACATATTGCAGAACACGGTGGACAACGCCTACGACCCATTCCCTCCGGCCATCATCAGTTGAGCGAGCGTTTTTGCGAGGGAATTCAAGGCGTTGCGATCAGGCAACGTGATCGTCAAGCGTTGCCGACCGGCGACGTCTTCTTCAACACACTCGGATAAGCGATTGCTGACTTCCGAAAGCAGCGGCTCCGGAGGCGATGTTGCGCCGTTTTGCGACACCAACTCGCCCAGGAAGTTGAACACCGCGCCAAGCATCTCGCCGCCGGCCGCCGACACGCGATTGCGATGCTCCGCGAGTTTTTCCTCTTGAGCGACGACCGCTTCCTTCTTGGTGACATCGACGGGCGCCTCGGGCTTTGCGCCCAAAAGAACCTCCAACCGCCGCCGGAGTTCCTCGACGCCGCTTTGGAAATCCACCTGCGACACGTCGGAATCGGCGTCCAACGCCGCCAAGGCGAGATCGTGTTTCGCCGAAAGCGTGTTCAACAGGCTTTCTTCGATCGTCTCTTCCGTCACGAGCGCATAAACCTGCACCGGCTGCTTTTGGCCCATTCGATGGGCGCGGCCGATGCGCTGTTCGAGCACCGCAGGGTTCCAGGGCAAATCGACGTTGATGACCGTGTTGGCCGCTTGAAGATTGAGGCCGGTCGAACCGGCGTTCGTCGTTATGAACATCCGGCATTGCGGGTCGCGTTGAAAATGGTTGACGATCTCCTGGCGTTTCTTCTGCGGCACCGAGCCGTCGAGCCGCACGAAATCGATGGCTCGCTTCTTGAGCAGTGGCTCGATCAGGTTGAGCATGGTCGTCCATTCGGAAAAGAGTAAAACCTTGCGATCCGGCTCGGCGAAGAGCCCGTCGAACAACTCGGCGAGATGTTCCAGCTTGGTGGAATAACCCGGCCGCTGCTTGTCGACCAAAAAAGTGCTGTCGGCCGACATCCGACACATCAACAATGCCTTTTGCATCCGCAGCAAGTCCATTTCGGAGATGAACTTCTTGCGGGCAATCATTGTCACCGTTTGCATGTGGGCTGCGTGCATCGCCGATTGTTCATCGGTCGGCGGAATGCGGACGATTTCCGTCGTTCGCGGCGGCAATTGCTGAAGGACCGAATCGCGCGTGCGCCGCAAGAGAATCGGCCGCAGATTTTCACGCAGTTGATCGAGGTTTTTGTAGCCCAACACCTTGCCGCGATCGTCGACGATGCGATGGCGATGGAAAAAGCGAAAGGCGGGCGGTAGCCGACGATCATCGACGAATTGAACGACGGAATACAACTCGTCGAGGCGGTTTTCCAGCGGCGTTCCGCTCAAGACGAGTGCGAAGGTCGATTTCAGGCCCTTGAGGATGCGGGCTGTCTTCGATTCCCAATTCTTGATCCGCTGCCCCTCGTCCAAAATGATCAAATCCCAGGGCGTCCGCTCGATGGCCAAAATGTCGCGCAACACCTGCTCATAGTTGCAAACCGTGAAAAAAGTCTCGTTGCCATATTGCTCGGCGCGTTGGGCGGCCGTGCCCATGACGAGTTGAACTGTTCGATGGGAAAACCGATGGACTTCGTTTCGCCACTGCGACTTCACCGAAGCCGGACACACTACCAGCACGCGGCCGATACCGGATTCCCGAGCGAGCATTTCGGCGACGCCAACGCCTTGAATCGTCTTGCCAAGGCCCATGTCGTCGGCCAGAATTGCGCGGCCCACGCCTGCGGCAAACGCGACGCCTTCGAGCTGATACGGCAGCAATTCGACCTTCAACAGTTCT
>CAZNMP010000243.1:0-5445 GCA_964573875.1 uncultured Planctomycetaceae bacterium
GGAAGACGCGATGCATCCTGGTAAACCAAAGCTCGCGGTTCCAGTGGAGCCCCACATCCTCGCAAATACGGGCCAATTCGCGGCGATTATAGGTGCGACAGCACCACATACGGCTTGTCCAGGCTCCGGAAAAGGTGTCTTCGGTGGCCAGCAACAACATCCGAGCGCCAGACACCATGACGCGGCTTAGCTCGGAAAGGCCGACTCGAGCGTCGGGCAAGTGCTCGAGCACATACCCGCAGGTGACGCAGTCGAAAGAACCGTCGGGAAACGGTAGCCGCGTCATGTCGGCCACCACAAAATGGGGCCGATTGCTCTTCAGGCGGTTGCGCGCCCGGCGAAGCATTTCGTGCGAGAGATCGAAGCAGGTGATTTCCGCCGTTGGATCGGAGTATTGGATCAGATGCTTGGCGATTTGGCCCGCGCCGCTGCCGACGTCCAAAATGCGACGAAGCCCGTGAAGATCGAATTTCCGCTCGCGAAACAGCCGTGCGCCAAGCGGCGTGTGGAGCGATAATAAGCTGCATGTGGCCAGCAAAGCGCCTTGCGGCCCATCGTAGACGTCGCGAACCTTCTCTTGATACTTCTCGAAGCTCACCTGTCCAATCAAACGATGCTCGAGAATCCGATTGAGAACCGGCTTCCGTTGCTCGGTGGCGCCCGAAAAGGGTCGTCGGGAATGAGATGCGTGGCGTCGGTCAGTCTTGGACACCATAGTCGCCTGTAAAAATAGGGAAAATGACACTTCCTAAGGCAGGCCCCGGTTACAGTCGCCGGACAGCCATACCTCTCTTATCTATCCCACCATTAAGTTATCATTCAGAAAGGATTACCACCAGTCCTATTCGCTGGGGACGGTTCGATATTTTCTTGCCCCTCTCTGGTAGCATGATTTCGCTATTTCTCCTTTTTCAGGCACAAGACGAACAGAATTGCCAACATAATGTCGGCGTGGGCTGTTAAAATATTCACGCGATTCAATCACGGATTAGCTGTGCCGCGCGGTTCCTTGGGGAACCGTGTATTGCCCGACCGGCGCGTGACGCCGATCCGATCCATGTAATCGAGCAAGGGCAGAGCGAATTTCCGTGTCGTATCCAATAGATACTTGAACTGGACGCTTTCCAGGCGGTTCTCCTTGCGGAAATGCTCGGCTAATATCTCTCGGGCACGTGCAATGGCATCCTGATGAAACAAAAAATCCTGTTCCACTTGGATCATGACTTGATGTTCCTGGAGAATACTCAAAATTTTGTTGATTTTCGCCACGGGTGCGCCGGTTCGCTGAACAAGCTCCTCCCGGTTTGGCGGACTGAATAACGATTCACGGAACAAGGTCTCGACGGCATCTCGGAGCTTTGCGTCTTGGTCTTCCAACGCGGGGCGATGCGAGGGGCTCGCCCATCGCCGGCTGCGTTCGACCAATCGACCTTCGGCCTTGAGCCGTTCGACCAGTCCATCGATGATGGTTCTGTCCTGCGGGATTGCCTGGCGCAGTTGTTCGCTGGCAATGCCGGGGCTTTCCGGCGACTGGCGGTGATATTGCTCAACATGGTCTTCGATCTGCCGTTCCAGTTCCGTGGCCGTGTCGCGGTGCATGTACAATCTTGAGGTCAAGGGAAAAATCTTTCCCTCGGCGACAAGCTGGGCGAGGATTTCTTGCACACGGCCCAGGGGGATTTTGGCACGCACGGCAACCGCTGCATCCTCGATGGCCGTCGATTCGGCCTTGCGAACGCAGTATTCGACGAAGCGATGTTCCTCGAAGGCGGCGGCAGCGCGTTGTTCAAGATCTTCGTAGACCTGGGGCCGACTGCCTTTGAGCCGCTGGGAAACGGCTTCCACGATTCGGCCGCCGCCGATCGTTCGGACGGGCGAGGGCGTTCGCAGGAGGAAAAAATCGCCGGGGCCGGCTACGACCGGCTTTTTGGTGCGGATCTGCACCAACGCTTCCTCGCCGCCGGCCATCTGATTGCCTTTTAGCGGATAAAACATGGCAGCCACATCGGACGTGCCGGCATGAAATCGCACTTCCGCGCCGCTTTTCAACAGCAGTTTTTCGCGAGGCAGCAATCGTAGCGAACCGACGAACCACGATTGCGGCGTAAAGAAGCCAGGGACGGTCAAAACATCGCCGCGGCCGATGTCGCGGCTGTCCCAATGCCCGACGTTGATCGCGGCGCATTGGCCGGCCAAGACAGCGTCGTTTGTTTTTCCGTAGACTTCGATTCGACGGATGCGGCCTGCGATATTTTGCGGCAGCAGCACGACTTCATCGCCGACGCGCGCTGCTCCGGCGGTTGGAATGCCGGCGATGACGGTTCCGTAGCCTTGAACCGAAAACGCGCGGTCCAAAGGCAAGCGAAACACGCCGTCGGTGCGTTTGGGCTGAATCGAGCGAACCAAATCCCAAAGCGACTCTAAAAAAGCGTCGAATCCTTCACCGGTGATGTTCGAGAGCGGGAGAATCGGCGCGTTTTCGAGAAAGGTGCCGCGCAGATACGATGCCAACTGGGCCCGAACGTTTTCGCGATGCGGCGGATCGACGCGGTCGATTTTTGTCAGGGCCACGATGCCGTGGCGGATGCCCAGCAGGGTGAGAATATCGAGGTGTTCGCGCGTCTGCGGCATGATGCCGTCGTCGGCGGCCACGACGAGGATGACGCCGTCCATACCGCTGGCGCCGGCGACCATCGTTTTGATGAAGTTTTCGTGGCCGGGCACATCCACGATGCCGACCTGCGTGTCGGCGATTTTACAGGGCGCAAAGCCGAGATCGATCGACATGCCACGCTCTTTTTCTTCCTTGAGCCGATCGGTGTCGCAACCGGTGAGGCATTTTACCAGGGCCGTCTTGCCGTGGTCGATGTGACCCGCGGTGCCGAGCGTGATGTTGGTTTGGTCCAAAACAGGTTTCTCCCGAAATTCGACTGCCGTTGAGATTGCCGTTGCTATTGTTATTCCGCGGCTTCTTGTTGCAACGCTTGAACCACTGCATTGACCAGCGTCGGTTCCTCGCCTTCCAAGATGGTGCGCGGATCGAGAAGCAACTCGCCTTGGTGAACGCGGGCGAAGACCGGCGTTGCATAACAGCGAAGCCTATCGGCCAGCTTGCCGGCCTCGATCGTGTCAACGCGAACTGCCACTAATCGCGTCGGCAGATCCTGCGACGGCAGGGAACCGCTGCCCATTTGCGAAAAACCGTCGATCACGCGGATTGTGGCGCCGGACGATTTTTCGGCGATTGCCTGGACGATGCGATCGGCCTGGGCGGTGATTTCCGCCAGACTGCGGCCCAACATCCGCAGCGTCGGCACCTCGCGGAACGCTTGCGATTCGTCGAGAAACAGGCTCAAGGTCGCTTCGAGCACCGCCAGTGTCATTTTTCCGACGCGCACGATCCGAGCGAATGGATTTTTGCGAATCGCGCGGATTAAATCGGCACGGCCCAGGATGATGCCGCCCTGCGATGCGCCGATCAACTTGTCGGCGCTAGCTGTCACGAGGTCCGCGCCTGCCTGCAACGATTCCTGCAAGGTCGGCTCGCGCTCGAAGCCGAACCGCGAAAAATCCAAAAGCGGCCCCGCACCAAGATCGTCGATGGCGGGAAGGCCGTGCTTGTGCGCGATTTGCACTAGTTCCTTGAGCGGCACTTCCGCCGTGAAACCGGTGATTTTGTAATTGCTGGGATGCACGCGCAAAAGGGCGGCCGTATCAGGGGTAATCGCTCGCTCGTAATCCTGCGGATGCGTTTTGTTGGTCGTGCCGACTTCGACCAGTTTGACGCCGCTGGCTGCCATGACGTCGGGCAAGCGAAACGAACCGCCGATCTCGACCAGTTGACCGCGCGAGACGATGACTTCTTTGCCTCGGGCAATTGTGTTCAACACGATCGACGTGGCGGCGGCATTATTGTTGACGACCGTTGCGGCCTCGGCCCCGGTGAGTTGCTGCAAGAGCCATTCGATGCGGCCGTCGCGTTTTGAGCGCAGGCCGGTTTCCAAATCCGCTTGAACGAGAGAATAGCCCGCCAGCTCTGCTTGGATCTGTCGCAATGCTTTTTCCGGCAACACCGCGCGGCCCAGGGCCGTGTGCAGGATAATGCCCGTGGCGTTGATGACTTTGCGATAGTGCGGGGCCAGTTCGGTTTCGGTGCGATGCCGAGCGTCGGCCAAGATCGTGCGGTGCAAGGATTCGGACTCGACGTGCGCGTCGGGCGATATTTCCTGCAACCGGCGACGCGTTTGTTCGACGGCGGCTCGCATGGCAGCGACGAGAACCCGTCGGGGGATGCCGACAGTCCACCCCTCGGTCTCCGCTTCATGCAGGAGAACCTCCACGGAGGGGATTTTGGAGAAAAGATCGTGGTGCTTCGGCAACGCCATGGCGCGGTCCTTGCAAGTGTCTGCCCCACTTGGAATTTACCTATTGTAATGCACTGTCTTGCGGCGAATCAAGCAGAGCGGTACGATAATCACTCACGGCGGTCTCGATGTTGAAAACGGGAAGCGGGCAGGCTTGTCTGCCGTGTTGCATTGTCTTTGGCCTAGCGGACGACTCCGCCCGTTCCCATATTTTTCCATCGAGGATCATTCCATGACCGACAGCCGGCTTCGCGACGTGCAAGCAGTTTACAGTGGGCCCGAGGGCAAATTGTGGGAGCTGGTCATGGGCCAGCAGATCCACATCGGCGGGTTTCAGTCGTCGATGCAACTCGCGGAAAAGGCTGGCATCGGCCAGGGGATGTCGGGCGTCGATCTTTGCTGTTGTAGCGGCGCGGGGATGCGTTTTTTGGTTCGGTTCCGCAATGTCGCGCGCATGCACGGCGTTGACGCCACGGAAGCGGTCATCGAACAGGGCCGGCTCCGTTGTGCGGCCGAGGGATTTGCCGACCGCATTGATTTTACCTTGGCCGACGCTTGCAACACGGGGCTTCCCGCGGCCAGTGCCGATTTTGTGTGGGGTGAAGATGCCTGGTGCTACGTGATCGACAAGCCTGCGCTGATTGCCGAGGCAGTTCGATTGCTGAAGCCCGGCGGAATCGTCGCCTTCACCGATTGGGTCGATGGTCCGACCAAAACAACGGATGGAGAATTGATTCGCTACCGTCGGTTCATGAAATTCCCGAACACGCTCGACCGGGACGGCTATGTTTCGTTGCTGCGCGATCAAGGCTGCGAGATTCTTCTTGCCGAAGACACGGGTCGATTTGCGCCGTATGTGGATCTTTATCTTAATATGCTGAATATGCAATTGACCTCCGATGCCTTGCGCATCATCGGCTATGACATGGCGTTGATGGAGTCGTTGGGCGGCGAAATGAGCTTCATGCGCGAATTGGCCCACGCCGGTAAAATATCGCAAGGGCAATTCATCGCCCGCAAGAAGGCTTATTGATGTCTAGGTTGCCAATGATCCGTTGTGTATGCGTTTTTGCCTATTTTC
>CAZNMP010000244.1:0-5393 GCA_964573875.1 uncultured Planctomycetaceae bacterium
GGTGTGGTACGCATGGGATTCCGGTATAGTTTGTGAAAGGTGACGCCCCCATTTATTTCTTTCACAAACATAGCACAATCGATGGCAATCGCGGTATATGTGGGGGGGCTGTAAAACTGTTAATGGCCGCATGTATGCTGGAGGTGGCCGGGAAGGTTTCGAAAGCCGCCTCGCATCGCGATGAACACGTTGTGGCCAGATCCGGTCGCACGACGAGGTGTGAACCGTGTTTTGGGTCGACGTCCATGTTTCTTTCGTTGTTTACCAAGCCACCCCGCTGGGGCCTTCCGCCTCATCACCCGGTCGATGTTTTTCTGGGGCATATCGCGGGTTATGTGGCGCGCGACAATTGGGGCGCTTAGCTCATAACCCGAACTCTGAGGTCAAAGAGAGACACAGAGACCTTGGCCCCAAATGGCTCGATTTTGGGTGGCCGAAGCGAGGCGAGGGGTGTCTCTGTCTGGGAGCGAGGCACGGCGGGCGAGACCGTCGGAGAATCGCAAGTTGTTGCGAAGAATGGCCTTAAAACGCGAAAGGCCGGGGCATTAAGCCTCGGCCTTATTCGGTTAACCCAAAGTACCCATTTGTTGGATAATTTGGCTTGAAGTGGCGGGGACAGGATTTGAACCTGCGACCTCGAGGTTATGAGCCTCGCGAGCTACCGGACTGCTCCACCCCGCGTCAGTGTTGTATGGGCCAAGACATGCGTGGCACGTCTTAACTCTGTTTTGATTCTAACATAACGTCGGCCGCTGTCGAGGGTGGGCAGCAATATTTTGTCGAGCTTTTCACGAATCTATTGCGTGGTATTTCGCCCAGTAACCACTCCAAGCCCCATCGGCCTGGATAATTGGCGGAAATCGTCTTCTTTCCTAATGAAATTGCGATTTTTGGCAGTGTCGAAATCACAAAAAATTCGCTGAACCAGTATCAAAAAATCCACTCAAAAAGTCCATAAGTCATGTTTTTTCCCGTTTAGGAAGGTTAGGCGGTCTCCGAACAGGTTAGAAAATGAATCAACGGAAGCGTCTATACCATGTTTTTCTTGCTCCCAAGCAGGGAAGCTGGTAGACTCGTCTTGGGAAGCTAAGCTTATCGGATTTCGGAACAGAATTAAGTGGGAGACGCATGGATGGCCTCGCCTGTAAATCGAGAGCCTGAAAAAGGGACGGTGTCGGCGCGGCCAGTTCCCATCGGGGGGGCTACGCCTGTGCCTCACGTTCCCCAACCGATTCCTGGCAAGCAGCCGATTCCTGTCTCCCCAACTGCCGCACCAATTTCCGTAGCTGCTTCACAAGGAAGACTTCCCCAAGGCAAGGTTGCCGCCCGGCCTGTTGCAGCAGCCGGCACTCCCGCCCAAGCTTCCTCCGCTCAAGACCAACCGAATCCGGAAGAGCCAAACAAGCTCGACGAAGTTTCGGCGATGGTAATCGAGAACTCGCCTCCCTGGCTGGTCAGCCTCATCTTTCATTTCATGATGTTGATTATCATGGGGTTGATCTTCTATGTGAACATGCCGCGCAAGCCGATCGTGTTGCAGGCGGAAACGACGTATGCCGAAGAACTGGGCGATCAGCTTCTATTCGATGCCCCGGGCTTGCCAGACATCAAAACGACGGCCGACAGCGTTGAGATTACCACCGACGAATTGCCGTTGGTCGATGATCCGCTGGCTGCGCCCTCGAATATCAAGGACACTCGGCCCGATGGCACTGTGGCCACGAGTGATGTCGAGGCGCCGCAAATCGGCATGGCATTGAGCGGTCGGCATGAAGGAAGTTCACGGAAAAAAGGTTTGCTTGGCAAATATGGCGGTACCTCAACGACCGAGGCTTCGGTCCAGAAAGGGTTGGAATGGTTGGCTCGAAATCAGCAACGCGATGGTTCTTGGAGTTTGGCGGGGCCGTTTAGCGGCGGAGTTTCCAGGGATCTTGATAACGAGACTTCAGCCACGGCCATGGCTCTTTTAGCCTTTCAAGGAGCAGGCAACACGCACCAGGAAGGCCGATTCAAGAAAAATGTCATCAAGGGATGGAAATGGCTCTTAGAACAGCAAGACGGCAGCGGTTGTTTCTTTCAGCATGGCTATTATAACCACCGTTTCTATACGCAAGGGCAATGTGCCATCGCCATTTGCGAACTATATGGGATGAGCAAGGATCCCAAGTACAAGGAGCCTGCGCAAAAAGCCATCGATTATTGCCTACGGACGCAGAGTGCCGAGGGCGGGTGGCGCTATAGTCCAAACAACGATAGCGACGTTTCCGTGACGGGTTGGATCGTCATGGCATTGCAGAGTGCCAGGATGGCCGGTCTGGAAGTGCCCGAGGACAGCCTTCGCAATGTGGGGCGTTTTTTGGATAGTGCCGCGCAGCAAGACGGTTCCCGCTACGCATATCAGCCTAAGAGTGAAGTGCGTCTTTCGATGACTGCCGAGGCGCTCTTAATGCGCGAGTATCTCGGCTGGAAACGCGATGATCCGCGGTTGGTGGCCGGCATGAAGTGGATCACCTCGCCCGAGAACCTAATCAATTTCAAGAACAATCGTGATGCCTATTTCTGGTACTACGCCACGCAGGCGGCGCATCATATCGAAGGTGAGTATTGGAAACGATGGAACGCGGTGATGCGTCAAGCCGTGCCCGAGCATCAGGTCGCTCGGGGCAAGGAAGCGGGCAGTTGGGATCCCGACCGGCCGTCACGCGACCAATGGGGTAATCATGGCGGACGGCTCTACGTCACGTGTCTTTCCATTTACATGCTCGAAGTTTACTACCGCCACCTGCCGCTCTACTCGAGCGTCTATTCGTTGGATTTGCCGCCTGCTGAAAAACCGGCCGAGAGCAAGAAGCCGGCCGAAAAAAACGATAAGCCGGCGACGGAAACATCCAATTGATGCCGCTCACATCTTACCGTGTTCTTCGATCATGGATGTGACGATCTCCCGTTGTTTTTCCCGTTTTGGGGCGTGGGGAGAAAACGACTACTTGTTTCCCGGCTTGGCGACAAGCTGAAAAGCGGCGTTGTTGAACGCGCCTTGCGCTTCGTGCCCGTTGTTGGCGAAGCCGCCGTGTTGCACAAGCCAAATCAAAGCCGTTTTCCGTTCCGGAAAGACGGTCATATTGGTCCCTTGCGCGCCGCCGTGTCCAAAGGCGCCGTGCCCGTCGATGTTGACGGCAAATCCCAGCCCATAATGTTGTTGGAGTTGGCCGGTCTGATCCTTATGCAATTCGGCCATCGCGGCTTCGGAAAGATACCGCTTACCATCGCAGGTGCCGTTGTTCAGCAACATTCGGCAGAATTGCGATAGGTCGGCGCCGGTCGAAAACAGTCCGCCGCCCGGTTCGGCGTATCGGTCGGGCCGGTCGTATGGTTTTCGGAGGAAGGGCAGGGAGACTTCCTGAAGCCCCGTCTTTTTTGCATCGGGACCATAGGACTTAGGCAGCCGTTTCAACTGTGCGGCCGTGGGAAAGAACGTCGTGTCACGCATGCCCAGCGGATCGAAAAGCCGGGTTTGCAGAAATTTGTCATAGGGCATTCCGCTGACGATTTCGATAATACGGCCGGCGGTATCAATACCCTGGTTCGAATAGCGATAGCCTTCACCGGGCTGAAATTCAAGCGGATTCATCATGAACGACGTCACGGCGTCCTCGACCGATAGCAAACTGAGGTCTTTCATCTGGAGGGGTGTCAAGAAAGGGAACCCCGAGGTATGCGACAGCAGATGGCGAAGCGTGATGGGGCGTTTGGGCTTTTTCAGCGTCAAGGCCGCGTCGCTCTTGCCTTCAACCACCCAGAGGTTGTTCATCTCTGGAATGTATTTGGCCGCCGGATCGTTGAGCGAAACCTTACCTTCGTCGACGAGCATCATGAAGGCGACGGCGGTGATCGGTTTGGTCATCGAGGCGATCCAAAACACGTTATCGTCGTTCATTGGCGTCTTGGCGGCCAGATCGGCATAGCCGACCGCGTCCCGGCGAATCACGCCCTCGGGGCCCACGACGAAAGTGACCGCGCCCGCCAAACTGTTCGAGGCTACGAACGGCTGCAAGGCGGCCGCAATCGGCGAGTCCTCGGCACGTGAAACAGCCGCCGCTAAAAAGAGAACCGTTGCAAACGCGAGAGCGGAAATGCTGATCCTACTACGTGTCATTTTCAGACGCCCCTTTCCAAATGCGGTGAAATATGGGATTTCGTTGGAGTTATCAACACGAAACAAAAACGCAGAGACGCAACGTAAAAACTGCTTCCCCAAGGTTTGTGGAAACACACTGCGGGACAATATCAGGCATGAAATTATTGGGATGGACGCATCTACAAGGGATTCTAACAAAAAACCCCTCGCCCGAAAAGCGGGCAAGGGGAGAATGTCTGGGTCTCAAATTTTGTTAGGATGCCAAAGTAATACCACGTGACGGATATTACGACGCACCGGCCATTGCCATTTTTTTGCGCTCGGCAATCACATCCTCTTCCAGGTTTTTCGGCAGTCGTTTGTAGCGGGCGAATTCCATCGAGAACGTGCCTTGACCTTGGGTCATGCTGCGCAAGTCGGTCGAATAGCCGAAGGTTTCGGCCAAGGGAACTTCGGCTTCGATGCGGGTCTCAACACCCTGCGCTTCGGTGGCCATGACGATGCCTCGCCGCGATGTGAGGTTGCCCACCACGGTCCCCTGGAACTGGCTGGGGCACTCGATTTCTATCTTCATCACCGGCTCCAGCAGCACGGGCTTCGTCTTGACGAAGTTCTCTCGCATACAGGTTTGGGCGCAAACCTGGAATGCCATGTCCGAACTATCGACTTCGTGGTACGAACCGTCTTCAAGATATACGGCCAATCCGACCACGGGATACTTGGCGATAGGCCCCTTGGTGAGCATCGCGCGGAACCCTTTTTCCACGGCCGGAATGTATTGTTTGGGAATTCGCCCGCCGACGACGTGTTCCTCGAAAAGGAACGTGCCTTCGGCGTCCTCCGGCAATACGTCGAGCCGGCCGACGATGTGGGCGTATTGGCCCGAACCGCCGGTTTGCTTCCGATGCCGTGTGTTGAACTCGGCGGCCTGCGTGGGCGATTCACGGTAGTTCACCCGGGGCGGGCTGACTTCCACTTCCACATTATATTCACGCCGAATACGCTCGACGTACACGTCGAGGTGCAACTCGCCCATGCCGGCGATAATGGTTTCGCTGGTCTCTTCGTCCGTCGAAACGTGTAGCGTGGGATCCTCGCGGCGGAAACGATGCAATGCTTTGCTCAACCGGTCGGCGCCATCCCGGGCCAACGGCGAGATCGCCATGCGGATTACCGGCTCGGGCACGAACATGTTTTGCAGAGTGCAGTAATCGCGCTCCGAAGCATACGTGTCGCCGCTGGCGCAGTCGATGCC
>CAZNMP010000245.1:0-5358 GCA_964573875.1 uncultured Planctomycetaceae bacterium
TGCCGTTGAAACAAGTTTCGGAAATCCGATCTGATTCGCACGAGGCGGGGCGCATGGCTGCCAAACATCTATTGGAGCGAGGTTTCCGAAGGTTTGGTTATTGCGGATACGCCGGTCGCACATGGTCTGAACGCTCGCGAGAAGGCTTCTGCAAACAGCTTGAGCAGGCAGGCTTTTCCTGCAATGTCTATGAACCGCCCAATCGCGATCGACCACTTCTCTGGCAGCAAGAACGCTCTCTGGTGGCGAAGTGGCTTCGTAGTCTGCCCAAGCCGGTCGGCATTATGAGTTGCAACGACATCCGCGGGCGTCAAGTGCTTGAGGTCAGCGCAATGGGTGAAATGTCGGTGCCTGACGAGGTAGCAGTGGTCGGTGTCGATGACGATCAACTACTATGTGAGTTATCGAATCCACCGCTTTCGAGCGTCGTGTTGAATACTGAGCAGGGCGGCTTTCAGGCGGCGGAGTTGCTTGATTCGCTGATGTCGCAACGAAAAAAAGGCCCTCAATTGATCAACGTCGCACCGCTTTGGGTTCTCGCCCGTCAATCCACCGATGTTCTGGCCGTGGACGATCCCGAAGTGGCGACCGCCGTCCGTTATATCCGTGACCATTTGCAGACTCCTATTGGAGTACAACACGTGGTCGAGCAAGTTACACTTTCACGGCGCGCGTTGGAGCTACGCTTCGAGCATGTCTTGGGACGATCGATCCGAGCGGAAATTCAGCGGGCAAGGCTGACTTGGGCCAAGCAGCTATTGCTCGAGACCAATCTGCCGGTTGCCAAAATCGCCGATTTAGCCGGTTTCAATGGGCACAGCTACCTGACTGAAGTGTTTCGCCGCGACATTGGCGAAACGCCCGCCCAATACCGTGTGCGTCATCGCTCCATGTAACAGAATTGCGCAAATGTTATAATCTTTTGCGCAAACTTAACTATCCATGGAATCCGTCCTGTCGATAAAAAGGAGGTGTGCAAGGCAGACGCACACAAGACGACGCGTAAACTCAAAACATGAGGAGACAGCAATGCCTATTCCACTGAATCGACGTGAAATGTTGCGTTTAAGCGCTGCGGCCGGGTTGGTCGTCGGCTTTTCTTCGGTCGCCGTGGGGCAAAATTCTCCCAAACCGATCCGCCTGGGCGTGATTGGCGTCGGATCGCGAGGAACAGGCTTGCTGACACTCGCGCTGGCCACAGATGTTGAAGTCGTCGCCCTGTGCGATATCGATCCGGCGGCTCTCAACAACGCCACTGAACTCGTCGTGAAAGCTCGCAATGGCCGCAAACCGGTCGGCTACTCGAACGGTCCTAAAGACTATCAGCGAATGTTGCAGCGCGACGATCTCGACGCGGTGATCGTCGCCGCGCCCATGCAATTGCATACAATCATGTCGGTCGAAGCGATGCGGGCAGGCAAGCATGTGCTGTCCGAAGTTTCAGGCGCCATGACTGTTGAAGAATGTTGGAACATTGTTCGTACAACCGAAGAGACGGGCAAGCTCTACATGTTGGCCGAAAATTGCTGCTACTACGACTATGTGATGATGATTCGAAACATGGTCAAACAGGGGCTTTTCGGCGATTTAACCTACGCGGAATGCGGCTACGTGCATGATTGCCGCTTCTTGTTGTTCAAGCCCGACGGCACGCTAACATGGCGAGGCGAGTTATCCCGCGATTACGCCGGCAATTTGTATCCAACGCATTCGCTGGGGCCCGTGGCGCAATGGATGGGAATCAATCGCGGAGATCGCATGGTATCGCTCGTGGCCGGTTGCACAGGTCAGAAGTCGTTGCTTGACTATGTCGCAAGGCAGTTTCCCGCCGGACATCCCGCGCGTCAAATCCGTTTCAAGGTTGCTGATTCAACCACGGTGCTGATCCGGACAGCCAAGGGGGCGATGATCGACTTACGCTACGATGTTTATTCGCCTCGGCCAGTGGTCAGTACAACCTATTTTAGTCTTCAAGGCACGAAGGGCAGCTACGAATCGAGAACGGAAAATGTGTACGTCGAGGGCCGCTCAAAGGACCATACCTGGGATCCGGTGAGTAAATACGCTAAAGAGTTCGAAGATCCCCTGTGGACCCGCTCACGGAAGGACGCCTCAGCTGCAGGGCACGGCGGCTGCGACTACTTTGCTGTATCCGAATTCGTCAACATGCTGCGGCGCGGAGGTCCCTCGCCGATCGACTGTTATGACGCTGCCGCGTGGAGCGTGATCCTTCCGCTGTCGGCCAAATCGTTGGCCGAAGGCGGTGCACCGCAAGAAATCCCCGATTTCACCCGGGGAAAATGGGAATCGCGAAAGAGCTAGCCTCTTATTGGCTGGCCGATCAGTCATGTTACGGAACTATTTGACGGGGGTCTACCGCTCCCGGAGTGCGCGGAAAGAGGCAATTAACCTGCGAGAATCGTTAGCGATTGGCTATTAAAACATTCGTTGTCTGGCCCTCAATAAAGCATCATCGCATTATCGATCCAACGATCAACAGGGATGAGGACTTTTTAAATGCGTAATAATATTTCTCCAGACAAATGCCACGAAAATCATTGTACGCGTCGGCGTTTCCTTGGCTATGCAGGTGGCGCCTTGGCGGCCGGTTCCGTGGTTTCGTTATTGGCCGAAGACGCGCTGCCGGCCAAGCCGGCAACAGTCGAACGACCGCCATTGATTTGGGGGAATCTGCTTCATCTGAGTTTCAATATGTGGTCAGACCGCGAATTCGATTGGGGGCCTGGCGTACCAACTACCAAGCAGTTGTGTTGCCGAAATTATCTCCGTTGCGACGACAAGCTTTGGGCGGAATTGACCCAACGCATGGCCGATGCCAAGATGAACATGGTTGTCATCGATCTCGGCGACGCCATTCAGTACCAAAGCCATCCCGAAATTGCGGTGAAAAATGCCTGGTCACTAGAGCGTCTGCGAAACGAGCTTGCCCGGCTGCGTAAGATGGGGTTGGAGCCGATCCCAAAACTTAACTTCTCCACAGCCCATGACGTCTGGCTTGGCCCTTACGCCCGGCAAATCTCAACACCAACTTACTACAAGGTGTGCGAGGATTTGATTGACGAAGTGATTCGCCTGTTCGACAAGCCGCGGCTGTTTCATTTGGGCTACGACGAGGAAACGGCGGAATGCCAGAGCGGATATGCCTACTCAGTCGTTCGGCAACATGAACTCTGGTGGCACGATTTTGAGTTTTTCACAAAGCAAGTCGAGCGTCGTGGCGTTCGGCCTTGGATTTGGTCCGACTTTGCCTGGAAGCACGGCGAGGAGTTTCTTAAACGGATGCCCAAGAGCGTTATGCAAAGCAACTGGTGTTACGAACTTGATTTTAAGGATGACGGAGCCATCGTGCGGTGGTACGGTGAATTGGACCGTCATGGATACGATCAGATTCCAACAGGATCGAATTGGTCGGGGCCTCAAAGCTTCGGCCTGATGGTTGATTACTGCAAGAAGAAAATCGTCTCCGGCAGGATGAAGGGATTTTTGCAGACCACTTGGATGCCAACCATCGAGGAGTTCCGCCAACGCCACATCGAGGCCATCGATCAAGTGGCCAAAGCAATGGGATAAGAGCGGGAATAAAACGACAGGAGGCCACACAGATGCAACAGGATCAACGGACATTTTGCAGAGTTGTCGTTTTCGGATTTTGGGCGATCTGCAGCCTGGTGTTAATGTTGTCCCCAAGCGTTTCCGAGGCTGTTACGTTTCCTACGCCCATCGATGTTCCTCGCGGCCCCGAAGGAGTTTCCGGTCCCGGAGGCATTGGTTTGCCGACGCTGAGCGTCAATGGACAAACCGATGCACCGATCATTTCCGCCATTAACGAGGTCTGTTATCCCGATGAAACCTTGGTCATCACGGGTGACAAGCTAAAAGAGGCAAAACTGCGCGTATGGATGGAAGGCCGTGTGGAAGAACTGATGCCGATTCGCACGGCCGACAACCGGATGCAAGCCGTGTTGCCAAAAAACTGGCCGCTTTCGACGATGCTTGTTTGGCCAACGCGCGGCGAACAGACGGGATCACCTATCCGTGTCAATGGTACGACGGTCTGGTGGGCTTGGCCGGCGAGGCTTTCTTTGCAGGAGGCCGCCAAGCCAAGTGATGTTCTGTTGATGGGAAAAAATCTCAAGCTCGGGTCGGCTGAATCTCGCGTGTACTTAAAGGGCTCTGGCATTGGGCAGTGGCTTGTGACGCTAGCAAGCCAGGCGTATCAACTGAAGGTTCAATTGCCCGGCGGCCTGCAGCCGGGGACGTATCAACTTTTTGCCCACAATGGCACGGGCGGAGCGTATGGTTGGAGCGAGCCGGCGCAACTAGAAATCATTCAAGCTCCTTCGCAAGATAAACCGGCGGTGTTTGAAGTAGATCAGTTTGGCGCAAAGCCGAACGACGGACTCGATGACGCGCCGGCTATCCAGAAGGCGGTAGACGCTGCGGTCAAAAGCGGCGGCGGCACGGTGCGTTTTGCCGCAGGGATTTACCATCTAGCCCATCTAATCACACTGCCTGATGTGCCCGGTAGCGGAATTCATCTGGTTGGCGCCGGCATGGGCGACTACGATGAAAAAACACAGACGACAACCGGCCACGGCACCGTTCTGCGGTTCTTTGCCGGCAGCCCCGCGCCAAAATGCCTGCTGAAAGTCGGTTGCCGATTCAGCTCGGTCTGCGACCTTACATTGGTCGGCGGGCACGAGGGAATTGTGCGAGGGATTCACGATCGCAACGGCCCGACGCAAGTGGTGGCACGCGTTACCCAGCATGACGTGACGTTCGAGCATGTACGATTGGTGTTGCTCGATCTTCGGCCGAACGTGCCCCAGGACAAGCGGCAAGACCTTCAAATCTATGATCCTGCGTTGCATCTGATTGCGCCGGGCAAAGCTAATCTGGTGGTCCACAATTGCGAGTTCCACTCGGCGGGTGCGGGGATCGAAATCGGTTCTTTGCAGCGAGATCACATGGAGGACAGTCCGCCTGACCCGAGCACCGATTACGTGCGTATTGATCACAGCATCTTCCGCGGTTACTCGCCGGGATTCTACAAAGAACCGGCGGACGAGGGTTCCTATGGGTGCATGGGATGTCTGAACCAGGGGGTCCAGATTTTCAACGGCAAATATGCAATCATTCAAGGATGCGATTTCGCCGGAGCCGATCGGCGCGGCGGCAAGATGATGAACCGCTCAGTCCTCGCGTACAACAGTTCCGTCAGGGATGTCTATGTCGCCGATAACCTCAGCCGAGACGTGGGCATGGTGTGTCCCCAGGCCGACCGTTATGTCAACCAGGGCGAACAGATTCTCTTTCACTTTCGATATCCGCACGGCG
>CAZNMP010000246.1:0-5343 GCA_964573875.1 uncultured Planctomycetaceae bacterium
TTCCCAGGGCGTAAATGATGCCGTGAACCTCGGGGCTGTCGCCCTTCTTAAGCACTTCGATTAAAGCCGGAACAGCGGCCTTGGCGCCTGGACCGATTTTGGCCAGAGCCAAGAGGACATACTTGTCGTCGCTCGGATCCTTGTCCAAAAGCAAGGGAGCCAACGCTTCGGTAGCCGGCGCCGCGGTAGCGCCCATGCGGCCGAGCATCGAGGCAACCTCGATGCGAACGCCCGTATGCTTCAGAGCTTCGATCAATCGTGGCACGGCGGTCGGGCCAAGGCTGACCAAAGCGTCCAATGCGTGGCGAATCGTGGCGTCATCCGCGTCCTTGAATGCCTTCTCAAAAATCGGGATCGTGATATCCGGAGCCGGCGGCAAAGCAGCCAAGCCTCGAGCGGCGGTCACCCGAGTCAGCGGATCCTGGCTTTTCAGCCCTTCGACCAACGCCTCGGCGGCTTCCTTGCGAAGTTGCTTATCCGAAGGATGCAACATGGCCAACGCCCACAAGCTAGTGGTGCTCAGGAATTCATCCTGGCTTTTCGCATTGACCCGGATCTTTGCCTCAGCATCGGCCGACACGTGTCCGACGCGCACCAAGGCGTAGGTGGCCGGGGTCTTGAGTTGTTCGTCGTCCAACAAGCCGGCGATTTTCGTCGAGGCCGAGGCGGCATTGCTGCCGATGGCGGCCAAGGCCAAAAGGGCTTCACGCCGAACTTCCGGCTGAGCGGCCGAAAGTTTTTCGGTCAGGGCGGGCACAGCGCTGTAAGCGGCGGGGCCAATGTCGCGCAACACCAAACAGGCCCAATAAGCAGATTTGTCGTTTTTCAACGCTTTAACCAAGCCCGGCACGGCGACTTCGCCCGCTTCGGCCACGGCGTTCAAAACACGAAGCCGAACGGCCGGATCCGCATCTTCCAGAAGCTTAATGAACTCGGGCAGAGTGCTGTGCGTGTCGGGATGAATCTTACCCAACGCTGCGATTGCTTGTCCGCGCACTTTGGCGTCGGAATCTTTCAGCAAGGCCACTAAAGCCGTGACGGACGACTGGGCCGGCGTGCCGATTTGGCCCAACGCCCACGCGGCATGGGCTCGGATGTTTACCGATTTGTCTTGCAGAGATTCGTTCAACGGGGCAACGTCCTCCGCAGCCTTATCGCCCATGCCGCCCAACTGCTCAATAGCATTCTCGCGAACGGCTTCGTCGGCGTTTTTCAGGGATCCGATCAGATCCGCAACCGACGGCTCGCCCGCCGCGGCGACGGCCGAAATCAGCCATCCGCCGGCAAGGCATAACAAGCAGAAGCGTCGAACATTGATATTCATGGAGAAATCCTTCTTAACGATATTACGTGTGAAATGATTGTTCAGAAACCGCCGGCGGATCAGTTCAATTGGGCCTTAACGACGGTGTAGGCCAAACTTTGCAGGAAGTTTTTCGAGGCCAGATAATCGGCGGTTGGAACGTCGCGGATTTGACCTTTCAGTTCGGCGAACATCGTGTCGATCGTTTGTCGAACTTTGGATTGATCCGAAAAATCGAGATCGCCGCTCGTGGCACGCTTGGTCAAGAGTTGTTCGAGCTCGGTACGTCCCGCGGCATAGCGTTCGGTCTTCAACAAGGTCGGCCAAGTAATCGCGCCGCTGATGGGATCCAATTGGCTGGGGCTGATTTGTTTCGGCACGCCCTCTTGAGCGATGCGCACCAATTGGGCCATCGTGGGATTGGGGCCACGTTCCGCGGCGCGTGCCGCGCGGTTAGTCGCACGCATGTCAAAGTACGCATTGGTCCACAATTGGCGATTCTGGATTTCGTTGCGTTCGGCTTGAGTCATGTTGACGGCGGCCGCGGACGTGGCGAGGTTGTAGTCGCCCTTCGCGCTAATGACATTTGCCATGCCGTTCAGCGCGGATCCAGCCGGGGTTCCACCGCCCGTGCTGTAACCAGGGTATCCGCCGTAGTTCGTAACAGAAGGAGGCGGCACGACAGGTTGATAAGGTTGCGTGCCGCTTGGGGGGCTGCTTTGCGCCCAAGCCAGCGCCGAGGCCGATGCAACGACCAGTAACAGAAGTGTGTGTTTCATGGACTCCCTTTCGTGAATGCGGTTATAGCATGAATAACAAAATATACACGGAGATGCGATTCATTTTAGACAAAATCGCCGTAAAAGCCAGAAGCAGAGCGCCGTAAACATCGGTGGATCTTGTGCGTTAGGGCGCATCTTGTACAAACAAAAGGGTTTGCCGCGGCGTCAAGGTTAGCCGAATCTGGTCATTTGCGGCCATTTTAGCATCCCCAACAGTGCCGTCCGCCGGATTAAAAACCCGCCATTGCCCAGTTTGCCCAGCCGAAAGAGTGCCCTCGTAGGCCTGCCGACCCACGTTGACTACCAGCAAAATTGTCCGCCCTTCGCGAACAAACCGACCCAGGGCAATCGTGGGACATTCCGGCGTCAATCGGTTGGCCGGCTGCAAAGCTTCGACCAGAGCAGGCCCCTGCAATTTGGCATTGTCCCACGGGCCGGCGAGCACGCGGCCTTGCTGTTGTCGGAACTGCTCGACAACGTGGGCAGCCTCGGCGGGCAGTTCAACACCCTGCGGCAAAACAAGGGCGCGGAATGCATGATCTCGGATCATAAGATTGCCCTTGCCATCTGCTTTGGCGCCAGCCAGATTTTCATGATCCACAAGCGTAAAAGGGATTTGCAGCCGTTGGAGCGATTGCCCAAGCTGTGTGAACGAGCGGACAAGCTCTTGTGCTTTGGGCGACTGCGATTCCAGTTGCAAACGATCGGCCACGGGCAGATATTCCGCCCAGAGATCGTGAATAGGATAATAGAGCAACACTTGCGCGTCTAAGTCGGCGGGCTTTAAGATCGCATTCAACCGGCCGACGAAATCGCAGTAGGCTTTATATTGCTCGATGCGACGTTGAGAAGGCGAATAATAGAGCGTAAATTCGGTGACGCCCCAGGTGGCTTGCCAAGCTGCCGTCGCTTGCATGTCGGCCAGTGAAGCCGGCCCTTGACCGCTTTGCGTTTGCGAGAAATCGCTCACTTCGGTCATCACGCGACGCCGGCCATTCAACACGGCAGCCGACGCCGGCAGTCCCGCCGTGAGCCAACCGATGTGAATCACGGCTTCGGGATCGGACGAAAGAATGTCGAGACCCGGAATATCCATGCGACCAAGCATTTTCAGGCCGTTGCCTTCCAGCGGCACATGATGCAACGGTGATTCTTCGCAAAGAGTATGGCCGGACGATGCAAGATGATTGCCGGCACACCACTTTTGAATGGCGCCGAAATATCGCTCGGCCGTCAGGTCGGCGATAAGAGCCCAGAACTGTCGGCGCGTTTCGCGGTCTGCCGGTGTGTTGCCCGTAAATAAACTACGCCGCAGCGGCAGCAAACCTCGCTTGTAACGCTCCTGAAACCGAGCAGGCAGATCATAGCACCACGGGACGGCCGCCAGCGGTTTTACCGTCGTATCGAGCGGATCCGCGACAGGCACCTTCTTGCGTGCTTCTTCGGGAATTTGCCCTAAATTGACGGCCATCAACGATGGCTCGTCTGTAAAGGTCGCCGTGATCGTCGTACCAAATTGGGAACCGAGATGTTGACGATAGGCCTCATGCGTTTTTGCTAAAAAACAATGCACGGCGCGATCGTCGATCAGATTGATATAACGCCGCGCAGCCGCGTAGTTGTTGCTGGCATGGGTAAATTCATAGGCCGGCCGCAGTTGAAAGGGATCGGACCGCGATGGATCGTAGGTTAGTTCCACGGCCTCATAGTCGCGATTTTCCTTGAGCACCAAGCCGCCCGCCGAACCGCTAGGGTAGCCGTTTTCGTCATAGATCCACGCTGTGAGGCCAAGCTTCGATAATGCATCAACGGCCTTGCTTAGGGTCTTCCAATTTTCTTCCGATTGCAGATAGTTTTGGAATGACACATTGCAGACGACTCCACCTAGCCCGCATTCTTTGTAGCGCGACAATTGCTCGACCAAAAAAGCGTCGGGCCCTTGTGTGTTGGTGACCTGCGGCATCCCTTCAGGCAGCGCCACATGCGAGCCGATTCCGTGCGTAATTTGCAGCGGACGATCCGATGCCAGCGGATTGGCCCAGGCTGCGAGCCACTTGCTCGTTGCAGGCGATTCCGCATAAACGGTCATGGAAACAACGAACGACGAAAAAACAGCAATAAAAACCAATCGTGTTTTCATGGCGGGGCTCGCAAGGCGGGGGTAGGGCGAATTGACGGATCGTAAAGCAGGCTGGTTTGCGTGGAATATGCGACACTCATCATAGCCGTTTTCCTGGGCAATCGCAAGTTTTTGGCACTTCCCAGGAGGAGTGCGAAGTTGCAATTTTTGTCATTCTGAGCGAAGCGAAGAATCTCGTCTGCCATCGCTAACCATCTATGTATCACCGAGATTCTTCGCTTCGCTCAGAATGACATTTTCTCGTTCCAAGGGACTCTGCAAATCTCCTGTGGCACTTCCCGCAACCATTGCCACCCCTGTTTTTACAGGGTAAAATGGGGGTTTTCCGCTAGAAACGTATACGCAGGAACTACGCTATGGTGACCGTTGTCTTTCATTTGGTTGCGATGATGGCCGTTGCCGGTCAGCCGTTGGGACCGGGCAATCATGATCGCAGCTTGACGATAGGCGACGCCAATCGCTCTTACGTGGTTCACATTCCACCGAAATATAACGGCCGGAAACCGATGCCCGTTGTCTTGGCATTACATGGCGCAGGCATGAGCGGCAGAACGATGATGGCCGTTTTTGGTTTCAACAAGAAAGCGGATGACAGCAATTTCATCGTCGTATATCCCAACGGGTCGGGGCTCGGCGGCCTGGTGCTCACTTGGAACTCCGGCGGAGTGCGCGGCATGGAAGGACAGGGGGCCAACGACGTTGCTTTCATTGGCAAGGTGTTGGATGATCTCAACAGCGTTGCACGCATTGATCGGAAACGCATTTACGCCACGGGCATGTCGAACGGCGCGATGATGTGTTACCGATTGGCGGCCGAACTTTCCGACCGCATTGCCGCCATTGCTCCCGTGGCCGGCACCATGGCGGTCGCTCATTGCGAACCGAAAAGGCCCGTGCCGGTTTTGCACTTTCACGGCACCGCCGACAACATTATTCCTTACGATGGTCTTGCCAACGGCTCGCCCAAGTTGATAACGGTTCGTTCGGTGCAGTCAACTATCGAAACTTGGGTCAAACTCAACGCCTGCCCGGTAAATCCGCAGGTCGAGGAATTGCCCTGCAAGATTGACGATCTGAAAGTCGTCAAAAAAACCTATGGTCCCGGCAAGCTAGACGCC
>CAZNMP010000247.1:0-5341 GCA_964573875.1 uncultured Planctomycetaceae bacterium
CGACGACCAACCCTTCGGGTCGGTGCCCGGGCCTCGGTTCATTAGTTATGCAAAGACCAATAGGGCCGTTCACGGCTCTTGTCCGCCACAGGCGGTATTAGGCCCGTGCGTTTACGCCGGGATTAACAGACGCCAACCAAACCAATTTCCTCCTACCATGTCTCATGTCAGGGTCGTTCAGGAACCGTTTTCTCCTCTTCTATAGCGCAGATTTATCCCTTTTCCTCAGTGACACCTTTTTCTCCAATTCGTCACTTGGCAGGCAAGAGCTCGCTTGGAATTTCGTAAACGAGCTTTTCCTTCTTAATCCGTCGTAAACGATCTAGTTCCTGCCGGACGTTTTGTCCCATCTCCAATTTATGCTCAAGAATTCGGATTTCTAGCGGTAGGATGTTGACGAAGTAGCTTTCCGCATCGCAGGCTCCAATGGCTTTCTCTTTCTCAAGCAACCAATTGAGGCATTTAATTTGTTTCTCCGTGTACGACAGCTCTTTGTTGGCGTCCAACCATTTGGCCAATCCACCAGCATCAGCAAACGGACTTTCCACCCAATAGGGCTGACTGTGATACTGACCATCGCGTCCCTGGCGGCTGTCCCCGTAAGATGAATAATCGGGGGGCCTGTCTTGCAACTGAAAGTAGATATTCCAATGGCAGGCGTCTCCAACCGACTGGCCCCTGAAGTGATTCCGAAACGGAATGGATTGCCGGTCATCCTTCAGGTGCTCGACTAGAAAAGGAAATGCCAGTCCCTTGAATTCCGACAGTTTCTGAAAAGCGTCTTTGCATGCCTCAGATCGTGCGCGATATGTTTCGCCGTTCTTCACCATATCGGGGTCAAAAATCGGTACCTTCGAGGCTTTGCAGTCGGCAAACACCAACTGTTCAATAAGGGCACGAATTTCCTGCTCTTGCTCCTTATTAGCAACTGCAGTTCTCGAAAGCGGATCAAAGTTTGGATGTGACTTTGTCCCGCAACCCATTGGAGATACGATGACGAACACTAACGCAATACAAACTGTTTTCATGCGTTCACCGTGCTTGCTCCCCGAACGGCTGGGTGGCACTGTCTACATAGTGTCCATAACTATGTGCCATTCAATGCCGTTTCCAATTCGGTCAGTTACGCCGCCAGTAATTGTTCATGAATCTTCGTTTTCCGTTCGATGGACAGCATCAGCAGAAGTGGTGGACGAGACGCCGTATGCGGCTTTCGTCGTGGCCATTACTTCGCCGCTTCTTTCGTTGCTCTGGTTTTATCGGGCTTTGATTCTGCCTCCTCCTCCGGCAGCTTCCAAATTTTGATCTTCCCGGCGGCGAAGCTGGCTAAACGCTTCGAGTCGGGTGAGAAACTAGTGATAAGGATGGTCGAACCACCGTGGTTGAGAATATGACGTTTGCCATCCTTAGTGGAAAAAAGGTAAACCTGTCCTTCTGGACCAGTTCCAGCAGCAACAAAACGACCATCAGGGCTGACGGATATGTTCGTAATTGTGCCAGGATCAGCAAGGGTTGCGATGACCTCCCAACGGCTCACAATTGCTCCAGTCAGAACGTCAATCCCAAATACTGCGGCTTCATCGCCTCCGGCGTAAACCAACTTGCTGTCAGGCGTAAAAGCAATATCCCTGGTACTAATTTCATCCAGTGCCAGTTCGGACCACGGCACTTTGTCTATATGTGTCGAGTCCCGCATCTCAGGCTTATTCAGTGGACTTGCAACCCAAGTCACCTTCTTCTTTACTGTGTCAATCATCGCTATACCGTTATCCCACCCCGCCACGCCTATGTGTCGTCCGTCTTCTGTAGGAACAAGGCTCTTGATGCTTCCCTCCGCAGTGCCCGAGGGAGCTATTATGGCTGCGGACCAGTCAAATTCCTTTTCCTTGAGAGCGACCAACCCAAACCGAACGGGCTCACGAGTACCTGTCTTTGCTGGTCTTGGCACGCTCCAAGCTGCAACGTGTGCCCCGTTGTGGCTTGCTCGGCCAAGCTCTGCATACCAACCTGTCGGTTGTGGCCAGCTATCAACCACGTTTCCAGACTTGAGGCTTCCAATGCAAAAGTCTACATGGTCGTCGCTTTCGTAGTAACATGATACTAACCAAATGTCACATCGCAGGGGGGCAAACGACAGTATACCCTCACCAACGGGGACATTGTTAATAGTCTTCATGGTGTCGTCAGTCCATCGCCAAGTATGTAACACTGGGTGGCTTACCGAGATGCTAAAAACGGAATTGCTGCCCCGGCTCCGGAGTTTCCAGCCGGAACCACCGGCAGGCCAGTCGATGGTTTGTTCGGGCACATCCGTCGTATCTCCACCAAATACGTTGCCCCAGTCGGTCAGCACAACGCACAGGAGTACCATTACGGTCAACATTGTCCTAACTGTAGTGTTTCAGCCCAACTGGCACAGTGGCGAGGGTAGGTGACGGTTTCCTCAAAACCCATTACTATGAGGGCTTGGAGGAAGACCGATGAGTGAGCAGAAGCGAAAGAAGTGGACGGCGGCGGAGAAGCTGCGGATTGTGCTGACGAGTATGCAGCCTGGGGTTGAGGTGTCGGAGTTGTGCCGCCGAGAAGGGGTCAATCCGACGCAATTTTACGACTGGAAGAAGCGGCTTTTGGGCTCGGCTGAAGCGGTTTTTGACGAGCGACCGAAGAAGCCGGACGCCAAGCAAGAGCGATTGGAGCGGGACCTGGCTCGGATGAAGAGCGTCGTGGCCGAGATCACGGCGGAGAATCTGGAGCTAAAAAAAACGCTTTCGGACTAGAGGATCACGGCAAGATGCCGGTGGAGTTGCAAGAGCGAGTCGAGGAGGAGGTGGCCGTGACGAAGCGGCGGAGCGGCTGGCCTGTGGAGCGAACGCTTTCGGCCTTGGGCGTCAGCCGCACGACGTATTACCGTTGGCAACGGGCGGCGTCCCTGCGAGTTGCAGGAGGACTCTCCGGGCCGCGGCAGCAGCCGATCCAGCCCTACGAGGCGTTGCCTGAGGAGAAGGCATCGGTGATTGAGTATGCTTTGAAACATCCGGAGCTTCGGCATCGGGAGTTGGCCTGGCGGATGGTGGACGAGGACGTAGTTTACGTGAGCAGTTCGACGGTGTATCGGATTCTGCGAGAGGCGAAATTGGTTTGTCCTTGGAGCCGACGGACGAAGCGTCGTCGGGAAGAGACGGAGAAAGCGAGCCGTGCGGACCAGATTTGGGCGACGGACATCAAGTACGTGTGGGTAGGCGATCGGCATTACTTCCTGGTGTGTTTTTTGGACGAGTATTCACGGTACATTGTGCATCACGAGTTGCTGTTGGGCATGGACGGAGCGACGGTGAGCGTGGCAGCCCAGGCGGCATTGGAGACGTTGCCGAAGGACGCCGACGGTCGGCTATTGAAACGGCCGGCGATTCGTTCGGACAATGGGAGTTGTTACATATCCCGGGAGCTTGGCGGCGTGTTGGACGAACACGAATTGAGTCATCGGCGGATCAAGCCGCACTGCCCCGAGGAGAACGGACTGATGGAGCGAGCGAACCGGACGCTGGGAGAGGCGTTGGAGTGCGAAGCATTGACGGATTACCTTCAAGCGGTGAAGGTGATCGGTCGTTTGATCCGATGGTACAACGAGGAGCGACTTCACAGTGCTTTGGGATTTTTGCGACCGGTGGACTATTACCGTGGCGATCCCGAGGAACTCTACGTCGAGCGTCGGCGAAAATTGTGTGAAGCCCGGCATCGCCGGAAGGAAAAGAACCTGCGATTACGGCAGCCCACGCTGCCATTAACCAACGAGGAATCCGTTGCCTAACTCAGCGTCCATTTTGTGCCATATCCGTTGAAACAAAACATAACCTCGTTTCTTCTCCTGATCGTATCCGATTTCATCAGCGTCCATCTGCGGTTTCGAATTTCTGCTCTTTTCGACCCCAATTCAACCCCGCACCTACGCGTTAATCAACCTGGCGTTGCGCGGCCGGGTGGCACTGACGAAGGGTAGTATAAAAAAAGTGCCACCAGCTCTGCCAGTGTCGTCTCTGTATCTCCTCAGAAAATATCCTTTCCAGCAAACTGTCAATCATCGACAAGTCGAAATGTTGTTGGTGGCTAGCTGGCACTGATGAAAATGCATCCATCGATGTGAACCTGCACCGTTCTTGGAACTCCTCACAAAATAACCCATTCCAATAAACCGTCAATCATCCCAATCCTGCCAATCTCGTAAATCCTGTCTCAAGAAAAAACCCCCCGATGGCATCTGCCGACATGCGTTCCTCCACAACTTTAATTGATGGAGGGGCAATATCCTGAGAAATAGAAAGACCACTCTCTAGCTGGATTTATCCCCTTTACCGCTTTCCCCACACATCATGAAACCCAAGATGAATCCACAGGTTGCCCCCGTGATCTCCAAGATTACAAATGAACGGCCAAACATCGTCGGTCCATAAGTACCATTCACGATTGCCACAACTACAGCAAGTCCGGATGCAGCAACAATTCCACAGATCGAAGGTATAATTGCTCCTATTAATCGATGCTTCATCCGATCCAGTGCCTTCAGGTCATTCAGCCATTTTCTAACAATCGGCCGTTGCATCAGAACCGGTAGAATCCATTCCGCCAACAGTAATGATACACCAGGAATAATATAGACAATAGCAATGCCCAGCGGCGACAAACAACGAAATCCGTGTCCCTGAATAATAGCGGCTCTTGGCAAAATCGCCTCAAGAGCCGTTGGCAGCATCAGAACGAGAATAATTGGAAAGTCAATGCCCAGAAGACCAAACGGAAGGCAGACAATGGGTAGTAGTAAGAGAACAAGGCCAGCCCTTCGCAAAAGAGTTTTTACGGCAGCTTCGTTCATGAGAAGATGTCCTTTGAACAGCTGGGGAGCATAAGGTGTCACCCATAACCGCCGTCGTGTCAAGGCCCCGACTTTAGATTTTTCTCGAAACATCGATAACACTGGAACGGAGAAAGGCTAGCCGGGGCCAGTAAGTTTGTTAAGCTCCCGTCCGTGTTTTCGTTCTTTTGATCTTTTGTGACAAGAAAAGGAAGCACAGCGGTCCGCCACTCGCCCACGCTATTCGCGTTCATCCGCGTCCATCTGCGGTTTCTTTGCGCCTTCGCGCCTTTGCGTGATTTTTGTTCGACATCCCAGCCTTGGCTGATGGTCTGGCGTTAGTCTTTCGTCCTCTCGTTCTTTTGCGACAAAAAAAGGAAGCACGGCAGTCCGCCCCTATCCGCGTCCATCCGCGTTCATCTGCGGTTCCAAATCTCCATTTCTTTTCGCTCATTTCGACCCCAATTTAACCCCGCGCCTACGCGCTAATCAACC
>CAZNMP010000248.1:0-5318 GCA_964573875.1 uncultured Planctomycetaceae bacterium
CGAACAACGAAGCCAAGGCGGCATCGACCGCGGCGTTGTTCTTTTCGATAACCTTGGCGCCGCCCTTCTTGCCGTAAGTCTTCTTGATGGCTTCCTTGATCTGCACGATCGCCTCGTCGGCCGGAATCACGTTGGCCAACTTGAAGAAGCACGTCTGCATGATCGTGTTGATGCGAACGCCCATGTCGGTCTTTCGGGCAACGTCGTAGGCATCGACCACGTAGAATTTCAGCTTCTTATCGACGATCTGCTTCTGCACCTCGGCCGGCAAATTGTCCCAAATCTCGTTGGGGCCGAACGTGGTGTTCAACAGGAAGGTCGCGCCCGGATCGGCCTGCGAAAGCATGTCGATGCGTTCCAGGAATTGCGATTGGTGGCAGGCCACGAAGCTGGCGCGATGAACAAGGTACGAACCCTTGATCGGCCGCGGGCTGAATCGCACGTGCGACGTGGTAACCGAGCCGGCCTTGCGCGAATCGTAGACGAAATAGCCCTGGGCGTGCAGTGGCGTGTTCTCGCCGACGATCTTCACCGAGTTGCGGTTGGCGCTGACCGTGCCGTCGCTGCCCAATCCGAAGAACATTGCGCGGACAACGTCGTCCTTCTCGGTTGTGAAGTGCGGATCGTAGTCCAGGCTCAGATTGCCCACGTCGTCGAGAATGCCGACGGTGAATTGACGCTTCGGCTGTGCCTTGGTCAGTTCGGCATACACGGCGGCGACCATGGCCGGCGTGAATTCCTTGGACGACAAACCGTATCGGCCGCTGATCATCTTCTGCATTGTGCCCGTCCAGCATTCGGCCAACGAGGTGACGACGTCTTGATAGAGCGGCTCGCCGGCGGCGCCGGGTTCCTTCGTGCGGTCCAGAACGGCGATCATTTTGACCGACTTCGGCAACGCGGCGACCATGGCGGCGGAATCCCAGGGGCGGAACAAACGCACCTTCAACACGCCGACCTTTTGCCCCTCGGCAACCAGTTTCTCGACCGTTTCCTCGACCACGCCGATGCCGGAGCCCATGATGACGATCACGCGATCGGCATCCGGAGCGCCCGTGTAGTCGAACAGATGGTATTGCCGTCCGACCAGCTTGGCGAACTTATCCATGTGCTTCTGCACGATGCCGGCGCACTTGGCGTAGAACGGGTTGCAGGCTTCGCGGGCTTGGAAGAAAACATCGGGATTTTGGGCCGTGCCGCGCAGCTTCGGCCGCTCGGGCGAAAGGGCCCGCTCACGGTGGGCGGCGACCAAGTCCATATCGATCATTGCCTTGCAGTCGTCTTCCGTAAGCTGCTCGATCTTGTTTACTTCGTGCGAAATGCGGAAACCGTCGAAGAAGTGAACGAAAGGCACGCGGGCTTCCAGCGTGGCGCTGTGGGCGATCAAGGCCATGTCTTGCGACTCTTGGACCGAGGCCGACGATAGCATTGCCCAGCCGGTCGAACGGCAGGCCATCACGTCGCCGTGGTCGCCGAAAATCGACAAAGCATGGGTGGCCACGGTGCGGGCCGTCACATGGAACACCGTCGAGGTCAATTCCCCGGCGATCTTGAACATGTTGGGGATCATCAACAACAAGCCTTGCGAGGCTGTAAACGTCGTCGTTAACGCGCCGGCTTGCAACGAGCCGTGCACCGCACCGGCGGCGCCCGCCTCGCTTTGCATTTCAACCACGTCGGGGATCGTTCCGAAAATGTTCTTGCGTCCGGCGGCTGCCCAGGCGTCGGGCAGCTCTCCCAATCCCGACGATGGGGTAATAGGGTAAATCGCCATCACTTCATTACAAAGATGGGCGATATTGGCCGTTGCTTCATTGCCGTCGATGGTCACGAAGCGTCTCTTTTCCACGGGCAGTCTCCTAGCATCAAAAAAGGATGAACCGGTTGTGAATATTTTGATTTTGAAAAACCGACCATTTCGGGTCGTGTAGAATCCCATAGCGTACCGCGCCGGGTTTTTTGCCGCAATGTGTACCAATGGGGGGGCTTGGAAGGTCTGTTGGTTGATGGCTTTCCCTATAAGGAGGGGTGCTTGGTTGAGAAGGGATTGCGAAGAACTCGCAATCTTGGATCCTCAGCCCTCCAAGGAAAAGGATTATTTCGATTGGTTGTTTCGCTGTAATGAATTCGTAAGTAGTTGCCGGAAAAAGACTTACGGTTGCAAGAAATCGCTCTGCCCACAAACGAGAAAAATCGCTACACTACCGCCCCTTTTCCGTCTTGGTCTATATCATCCAAGCGTTTTTGGGCCGGAGGTTAGCATGATGCCCGCTTATCGCTTTTTTGTTTTTGTTGCGTTAGGCAGTTTGATTGCCTTTTTGGCCGAAACGGTGCAGGCGCAAACGCTGCCGGCAACGGCCGCCCCCGCACAGATGGTGCCGTATGGTGCGCCGGGCTCGTATCCCTCGACCGATCCTTCCGCAGCCAATAATTACAATTACCCTGCAACAACCCCGTATGGTTCGGCGATGTCGGCAACCCCTTCATCGCCATCGCCGTATGAAAGTGCTGCTGATTATCCGCGGCTGGCGCAGGTTCCCGCCAATCAAAGCGTTATGCCGGCTCCCACTGCGACCAACGATTTCGCTGCCTTTCAGGCTCCGGCCGCCCCACCGGTAGGCCCTGCCGATACACAACCGTTTAGCTCGAATACATTCAGTGAACAGATGCTATCGGTCAACGAGCCCTGGTCATGGCAGCTTTTGCCGTCAGGCTTTATGTACAAAGCGAATTTGGCGGGCATCCGCGAATCTCGCATTGCTTCGACCTGGATGCACGATCGCAATGATGGCTGGCTTTGGCAGCCGGTCATTGGCGGGCGCGCAGGCTTGATTCGCTTTGGCACCGATAATGAACTCATACCCCAAGGCTGGCAATTCGACGTCGAGGGAGCGTGCTTTCCACGATTGTTCACCAACAGCGGCGATATGATTTCCCATGATTACCGGATTGGCGCTCCGCTGACCACGCGGCAAGGCCCTTGGGAAGCGAAACTCGGCTACTATCATTATTGTTCCCATATTGCGGACGAATACCTAATATCCCATGATCGGACATTTCCCCGCATCAATTATGTGCGTAATGAATTGTTGGCCGGGCTGGCGTTTTATCTGAATCCCAGTTTGCGGCTTTACGGCGAAGCAGGCTGGGCGTTTCAGACCGATGGCGGGGCCGAACCCTGGGCATTCCAGTTCGGCCTTGATTTCTCTAGTCCGGAACCAACCGGCCCCGGGGGTGCACCTTTCTTTGCCATCAATGGCCATCTACGCGAGGAATACAACTTCAGCGGCAGCATGACCGTGCAAACCGGTTGGCAGTGGCGCGGCCGTACAGGCCACCTCTGGCGAATTGGTATGGAATACTTTAACGGCATGAGCGAGCAGGCGCAGTTTTATAACAAGTTCGAGGAGCAGATCGGCGCTGGGCTTTGGTATGATTATTAGAGTCGTATGTTAAGATGGGCTATTTCGGGAGATCTTCTCGTTTATTCCGATTGTTTTGTCCCCCTATTGCTAAACTGTTCTGTCTAGGGATCTTGTGCGTTAAGTTCCGGCAATTCCGGTTCCGATGAACCTACTAGATTTTCCGATCATTACGGTCTCGCTCCGGGGGGATTCTTATGCGATGCCGATGGCTGGTTCGTATTGCCGCGTTGTTGATTACGGTTCTTGCTGCAAGTTGGAATGACGCTAAAGGGTGGGATAGCTTGCGTCTGGATGTCATGTCCATTTCCACAAGGCAGCAATTCCGCGGCACCATTTGCAACGTCATGGGCTGGAAGCAAGGCAGCATGGCTAGTTTCAACGCCCGGCAAGATCTGCGAGATGAGGTCTGCATTGCCATGTCGGACGGCCAGATGAGCCGTGCCGAACGTTTCCAGATCCTTTCGGACGCCCAGGCGGTATTGAGTGCTGAGGAATTTGCCGGTTTTAAACAGGCTTTAGATCGCTATACTCCGGCACCGCCCGCGGTTGCGAAGCGTTCGGTGAAGGCCCAGCAGACGGCTCGCCTGGCCCAGGCAAAGCCAATACCGACCCAGCAGCCGTCTATGCAAATACCACGGCCATTGGCCGAAAAAACGCTTACGCCGGCGGATGTTAGCGTGGATCCCGGCGAGGTATTTGTTTCGGACTGATTCGGTTTCCAATGTAAATTTGAAACGCAAGTTTGAATTGGAAAGATGTGGCATTGGCCGGCGATTCGCGGTAGAATCGTCCGAATGTCACAACGATTCACCGAACATGCACTGTTTTTTCGGGAGTTCTTGCGGAACTTCCACACGACCGGCGCGATTTTGCCCAGCGGACCGTGGTTAGCAGCCGCCCTGGCTCGATTTGTCGCCGAAAAATCGCCTCGCCCTCGAAAAATTCTCGAAGTCGGTCCAGGCACAGGCGCAGTTACGGGCAGCATTATTGCCGCCTTGGGCCCTACCGACCATCTGGATCTCGTGGAACTCAACGATTCGTTTGTCGAAAGACTGAATCAGCGTTTCGACGAGGAACCGGCATTCAAAGCGGTAGCCGATCGTGCCCGGGTGCTGCATTGTGCCGTCGAGGATCTACCGCGGGTGGATCGCTACGATTTGATCGTTTCGGGCCTTCCGCTGAATAATTTCACGCCCGAAATCGTGGAGCGAATTCTAGCCACTCTGATGGAGCTTTTGGCATCCGGCGGCACACTATCCTTCTTTGAATACATTGCCGTGCGCAAGTTTCGCGGGCTCGTGAGCAATCGTGCCGAGCGAGAACGGCTCGAGGGCATCGGCCGCGCGATGCAGGCGGTGTTAGACGGTCGTGAGATCCGGCGAGACGCCGTTTGGCTCAACGTACCGCCCGCCTGGGTGCATCACGTGCGGCAGGAATAACCAAAGTTGCGGATGGCTGTTTGCCCCGAAATCTGAAAATCTGCATAATTGCAGTCCGGTAAAGTTGTTTTCACTTGCCCTGTCCCCTCCAAATTGACTATACTTCAGTGGGCACTTCTTCGTTCTTGCTTTGGGGTCACTCTGGCATGTCTCGATTGCATTCTTGCGCACTAGGGTTGGCGTTCGTGTTTTGCTCGGTTTTAACGGCCGTCGGCGCGCCTGCCGAAACGTCCAAAAAACCCAAGGAGAACGACTACGAGCTTTACAAAACGCTCGTGGACACGATCGACCAGGTCGAGCGGAACTATGTGACCGAGGTGAATCGTCGCGAGTTGATCGAGTCGGCCGTCCGCGGCGTGTTGAGCAAACTCGATCCTTATTCGAGCTATATCGGTCCGGAAGATTTGGGGCGATTTCGATCCAGCGTCGAGAGCGAGTTCGGCGGCATCGGGAT
>CAZNMP010000249.1:0-5294 GCA_964573875.1 uncultured Planctomycetaceae bacterium
GATCAGGTTGACTTTGGTCAGAATGCCGCGTTCGTCCGTCGTGTAGTGGTGCGTCAGCGTGCCGCGCGGAGCCTCGACGCAACCGACGCCGTCGGTCGGCGTTTGCGTGGGCAAAACGCGATATTCCTTGCCGGTGATTTGCGGATCGGTGGCCAATTCCACCCAGCGTTCGGCCGCATAGAGCAACTCGACCAGCCGTGCCCAGTGCGTGGCCAATGTGTGGTTGATCGGCTTGCCGCCCAACGTTTCATACATCCGCTTATACTCAGCGTTGGCCAAAGGCGTGGCCATGGCATCGGCCGCATTGCAGCGCGACAGCGGCGTGGCTTTGTAAACGCCCGAGTCCTCGCCATCGACCATGCCCTTCCAGCCGATCTTCTTCAGATAGGGGAACTTCAGGTACGACCACGGCTCGACGCGCTCGGCCACGTATTCGCGATATTGCGAGCAATCGTATTTGGCATGTTCCTTGCCGCTGGGACTTGTGACGCGGATCTTGCCGTCGTAAAAATTCGAGCAGTTGTTCGCATCGACCATGCCCATGTTGTATGTCTTGTGAACATAGACATCGCCGGTGATGAGTTTCACGTAGTCGGAATTGGCCAATACTACGTCGTCGAAAATTTTGAGCGAGAACTTGGCGAACTCAACCGCTTCGCGGCCTCGGGCTTCGATTTCCTTGCGTTGTTCTTCATTGATGCCGCGACTTACGCCACCAGGGAGGCCCCAGTTGGGATGAACGCGGCGACCGCCCATCATTTGGATCAAGGCGTGGCCGTCGTGCCGCATTTTTAGCACTTGCTTGGCCACATCCATGCCAACCTTCGCCACGACACCCAAGATGTTGCGTTGGGCCGGCGGAGCGGTTGGACCAACGACGAAATCCGGCCCGCCTAACGCGTAGAAGTGCGTCGTGTGGTCGGTGGCATAGAAAATACTGTAGAAAAGCTCGCGAAGTTTCTTGCCTGTCGGCGGCGGATCCACATGGAACAACGCATCGAGCGCCTTTGTGGCAGCCAGATGGTGCGCCTCGGGACAAACGCCGCAGATGCGTGCGGTCAGGTTCGGCATGTCCTCGGCAGGCCTGCCCACGCAAAACTGTTCAAAGCCGCGAAGCTCGGGGATTTGCAGATAGGCGTTGGCCACATCGCCTTGTTCGTCCAAGAAGATGTCGATCTTGCCGTGACCTTCAAGCCGCGTGATGGGGTCGATGGATATGCGTTTCATCGTGGAAACTCCAGGCCGTCGTGCCGGCGGCCGCTAAACTTTTCGCTTATTATTTGATTCTCATACCCTGGCCACTAGCCACTAGCCACTGACCACTTTATTTTTCCGCCGCAACATGCTGGATGCCAAGCTGAACCGGTAGAACGAACCCACCGGATCGGGAATGCCTTCCTCGATAATCTTATCCACCTCGTCGGGATCGTGCGAGTCGATCACCGAGGCAACGCCGCTGAGCAATCGAGCGCCGTAGTCGGCCACGCCGTCGTTCGCCCCATGACAGCCGATGCAAGGTGAGTTGACCTGCGGGCACAACGCACCGCAGCCGGCTCGGGTGGCGACGCCGCAGCACAAAAGCCCTTGTTCCAACAGACAGGTTTCCTCGTCGGGAATGATTTGCCACGTGCGATAGAACTTTTTGATTTTTTTCTCGTTCCGCTTCCGCTTGCATTCATCGCAAACGGTCGTGTTGACGCCGATGACCGAGCCTTTGGGCGGCAATTTTCCTTCAAGGATGGCCGTGACGGCCTTCCAAATGTTTTCGGCTTCCGGCGGGCAGCCGGGCAGATAATAATCCACTTCGACCGTCTGATCGAGCGTCTTCAATGTGTCGTAGAACACCGGCAGATGCAGCGTGCCTTCCGGCACTTTCGTTTCCTGCTGCGGCCGAATATCCTGCGGATTGACCGGTACGGTCGAGGAGCCTTCCTTGTAGACCGTATCGAACACTTCCTTGCGGGTGTTCATATTGCCGAGCCCGGGAATGCAGCCTTCGCTGGCACAGGAACCGAAGGCGATCAAAACCTTCGATTTGCGCCGCATCAGTTGGGCCATGTATTCTTGTTCGCTCGTGCGAATGCCGCCGTTGAAGAGGCAAACGTCGATCGACTGGTCGGCCATTTTTTCCACATCGCGCACCTTGCCGTCGGCCGCACACGGCCACATGACGATGTCGAAAGCATTGGCCACGTCCAGGATTTTTTCGTCGATGGCCAGGATCGAGATTTCGCAGCCGCCGCACGAGGCAGCCCAATAGATCGCCAGCTTACCTTTTTGTCCGTTGCTCATGCCGGCACCTCCATCGCCTCTTCGTGTTCTTTAATGATTTCCGCCAGGGCCTTTTCTCGTTCGCCGTTCTCTTGCCAGTTGGCGGGCCAATGGAGCGGGCCGAGCCGCTTCACGTCGGCAACCAGTTTGTGGATCGCTTCGGAAAGGCGTTGGCCTTCGGCCGCCGAGGCCCAGACCAACTGGACGCGGTCGTCCTCGACTCCGAACGCCCGCAACGTGTGCTGCATCATCTCGAACCGGCGAATGGTTTTGTAGTTCTGTTCGATGTAGTGGCATTCGCCCGGATGACAGCCGGCGACCATCACGCCGTCGGCGCCTTGGGCCAGGGCCTTGAAGACGAAAGTCGGATCAACCCGGCCGCTGCACATGACGCGGATGATGCGCACGTTTGGCGGATACTTGATGCGGGCCGAGCCGGCCAAGTCGGCCGCCCGGTAGGAACACCAGTTGCACAGGAACCCTACGATTTTGGGTTCAAATGTGTCGTTGGACATGATTTTCAGTCGTCGGTTTTCAGTTGTCAGTTTTCTATTTTCAGTCGTCAATCTCATCGTCAGTTCTGGTTCTCCAGAGACTGATAACTGAGAACTGACAACTGATAGCTTCTAAACAGTCACCGCTTCCTTCTTCTCTTGCGGCCTTGCATCCCACAGAATTCCGTCGATCTCGGCGAAAATCTGCTCGTTGTTGAAGTGCGCGCCGGTGATTGCGCCGGCGGGGCAGGCGGCGACGCATGTGCCGCAGCCTTTGCACAACGCGGTTATCACGCTGCTGACGCCCTTCTCCTCGTCGAACTCGATGGCGTTGTAGGGGCACATGTTGTTGCAAATCTTGCAACCGGAGCATTCATTTTCGTCGATCGAAGCAACGATCGGTTCGATGGTCACCTCGCCCTTGGTAATCATGCCCTGAACGCGGGCAGCGGCCGCCGCGCCTTGGGCCACCGAGGCGGGAATATCCTTCGGCCCTTGGCATACGCCGGCCACGAAAACGCCGTCGGTCATGGTGGCCACGGGGTCAAGCTTCGGATGACGCTCGGTGTACCAACCGGCCATGCTGCATGAAATGCCGCATTTCAGCCCTAGCTCCTTGGCGTCGGCCTGCGGCTCGATCGCGCCCATCAAAATCACCATATCGACCGGCAAACGACGCTGCTTGCCTTGCAACGTGTCTTCATATTGGACGATCAGCTTGCCTTGCTCCGAAGGCCAGCGAGCGCCGTCGGTCACTTCGGCGACCTTGCCGCGGACGAAATGCACGCCCTCTTCCAGCAGCCGTTGATAGAATTCCTCGTATTCCTTCATCGGCGTCCGCATGTCGATGTAGAAGGCATGGACCTCGGCCTTGGTCTTTTCGAGCAGGAGATGCTCCAGCTTGAGGGCCGCCATGCAGCAGACGCTCGAACAATAGGGGTTCGTGTTCACGTCACGGCTGCCGACGCAGTGGATGATCGCCACCGATTGCGGCTCGGTCTTGCCGTCGCGCAGAACGATTTTGCCGTTGGTCGGCCCGGCCGCGTTGCACAGCCGCTCGAACTCCATGTTCGTGAAGACATTGGGCAACCGGCCGTAGCCGTATTGCGGGATTCGTTTGCAGTCGAACAACTTCCAGCCCGTGGCCATGATGATGTTGCCCACCTCAAGCTCGACGATCTCGTCCTTCTGTTCGTAATCGACGGCCAGCGTCGGACATATCTTCGAGCAAACCTGGCACTTGCCCTTGGTGAACCAAGTGCAATTTTCGGTGTCGATCACGGGCGTCCGCGGCACGGCTTGCGGGAACGGCACGTAGATCGACTTGCGGTTGCCCATGCCGACTTCGAACACGTCGTCGACGACTTTTTTCGGGCATTTTTCGATGCAAATGCCGCAACCGGTGCATTTTTCCTCGTTGACGAATCGGGCACGCTTGCGGATCTTCACCTTGAAGTTGCCTACCGAGCCGCTCACCTCTTCCAACTCGGAATAGGTGTACATCGTGACGTTTTCGTGCTGGCCGACTTCCGACATTTTCGGCGTCAGAATGCAAGCTGAACAGTCTAGCGTGGGGAATGTCTTATCGAACTGGGCCATGTGCCCGCCGATCGAGGGCTCGCGTTCGACCAGATAAACATGGTATCCGGCGTCGGCCAATTCGAGCGTGGCCTGCAAACCGGCGATACCGCCGCCGACCACGAGCGTGGCGGGATTCACCTTCACACGCATCGGCTCGAGCGGCATCTGATGCTTCACACGCTCGGCCGAAGCGGAAATCAAGGCCTTGGCTTTTTCCGTGCCGGCGGGCTTATCCGCATTGACCCAAGAGACGTGCTCGCGCAGATTCGTCATCTGGCAGAGGAAGGGGTTCAAGCCTGCCCGACGGCATGTTGCACGGAATGTTTTTTCGTGCAGATGCGGCGAACAAGCGCCAACCACGACGCCGGTGAGGCCCTCGCGCTTGATGTCGTCCTCGATCATCTGCTGTCCCAACGACGAACACATGAACTTGTAGTCCTTCGAGACGACTACGTCCTTGATGTTCTTGCCGGCCCAGCGGGCGACCTCTTCGACATCGATGGTTCCCGCGATGTTGCTTCCGCAGTGGCACACGTAAATGCCGATTTTCTCGGCCATGGTGATCTCTCCCGTCGGAGTTGTTAGTTTAGTGCGAAACCGCAAGCGGTTTTCTAATCCCTACTCTCTAATTCCTTCTTTTCACACGCCAGCCAATTGTCCATTCAGCTTGTTCTTCAACACGGGCAAGCCGGCGACAAGCTCCTTGCCGAAACCGAGTTTCTTGGGATCCAGCCCAAAGGCGATGCCCAGCAACTGGGTGAAGTAGATGATCGGCAAGTTGAAATTCGTCGAGAAGTAACCGTTCACGCGACTTTGGTAGCCGTCGAGATTCAGTTGGCACATGGGGCACATGCATAAAATCATGTCGGCCGTATGGTCGTCGGCGCACTGGAGCAACCGGCGGATCAACTCGAACGCTTGCGGCTCGCTGATTTGCGTCATGTGACC
>CAZNMP010000250.1:0-5285 GCA_964573875.1 uncultured Planctomycetaceae bacterium
TGGCGGCCGCGGCGGCCATGGGGTCGAGACGAAAAATAAAATTTTCGCCGCCGGGCAATAGATCATGACCTGTATATTCCGTGCGGCGGAACATCCAAAGAAAAACAACGAGCAAGGCGAACTGCGTCGCCCGCCGCCACCAGCGCCAGGGTATCCAGAGGGGATGTCGCATGAAAATACTCGAAAACTAACGGAACCATAAAATCGTGAAGCGGGGTTAATCGCCCCGCTTCACGAAATTCGATTGCTCGGCAAACGCTTATGCCTTGACGATTTGGACCTTCGACAGATCCATTTCACCCAAGCCCAATTTCGCGCCGGCCACGGTCGAGCCGAGATCCGCGGGCTTCATGCCGAACAACGTGGTGGCAAAAGCGTCGGCGGCCACCGGATCGGCCGAGGCGATCAATGTGTCGAGAACCTTTACGTCGGCAACATTGCCGCCCGTGGGACCGTTGCGCAACAAAATACGCGTCGCGTCAACGATCGTCAGCTTGGGCCGCACCACCAAATTCAAGTCGGCGATGCGCTGGTCCATATCCTTGTGAATTTCACCGCGATTGCCGCCGATGACGCCCATCACGTTCTTCAAACCGATCGTGAGCTTGGCCAAACAATGATGCTTGGCGACCGGCACGTTGATATAGCAGTCGGTCTCCAGGGCGTCTTTGTAGAACTCGAATTCTTTGATCGATTTTGCATTATCGATCTTGACGGGAATGTATTTTTTATCGTCCGGGAAGATGCACTGCACCCGTGAATCGTCGATCGACTCGACGGCGGCCTGAATGCCGCTCTTGGCATACGAACGCCGGGCGTCGTTGCATGTCCGGTCGAACACCAGCACCCGCTTCGCGCCGGCTTCCAAGCACTGCTGAACAATGGTCTTAATCACAATCGGGTGAGTATTGGCAGCCTGCTCCGGCGTGCGATCCCAAGCCATGTTCGGCTTGACCACAACGCGGTCGCCCTTTTTAACGAACGCCGCGATGCCCCCCAAGGGCTTCATCACCCGACCGACTAGTTCGGCATAATCCTTCTTGTCGTCGGTGCCAACAACCAGAAGCGGCTTCTTCGACGGTTTGGCGTCGGCAGCCATGATGGAATTGACATCGAAGACGGGCGTGGCAAGACAAACGCCGGCGGACCATGCCGCAACTTGTTCTAAAAACTCTCTGCGATCCATAAAATTCTCCCTGTCGTGTCAATGGTATTTTACGACGACTACGGTTGGATGGAAAGATTGTGAACTACGGATGTGGAATCCGATATCGAGCAACAGGCGGGTGCATGACCGGTGGGAGTATCTGAAATAATTCAAGAATGCCCCAGAAAATCCAAATCAAACGCGGTCATGCCAGGGTGGTTTCTTAATGCACACATTATCCGACATAACTATCGTCTTTGTCAACTCTAATACCCATTGACATTTTTAGCAAAGTGTCCACAATGCTCGGTGAGCGACCGTTTTGGGGGGCAGATGGATCCGTTCTTGGCAACGTATCGCTCACACTCGCGAAATGCAGAAGTAGTGTTATTGCTTAGCGTTCAGTAACATTATCGTTTTGTGAACGAATCGATTGCCTTGGATTCGTGGAGAGCCTTTTCTTCTCTGCTAAGGATTGCCGCATGATCTCACTATGGAGAGTCGCCGGTCGTGCGGCGGGGTTACGATTTCTCGCACCCCCTTGGCGGCCTTTCGCGTTCTGCTTATTGGGCATCACAGCCGGCCTGGGACTCTTTGTATTGCACATTTCCAGGGCTGTCTCCTATTTGGGCGATGCCTCGGAAACCTGCATGAACTGCCACGTCATGGCGACGGAATATGTCTCGTGGCAACACAGCAGCCACGCTCGCGTGGCCTCTTGCCACGATTGCCATGTGCCGCATACATCGTTGGCCGCTGAATATGCCTTCGCCGCCAAAGACGGCCTTTGGCACGCCACGGTTTTCACGATGCGTTGGGAACCGCAAGCCATCCGACTTTCCGCCGGCGCGGTTCCCGTGGTTGAAGAAAACTGCCGGCGGTGCCATGCCCAGGTAATTGCCGACGTGGCCCCGGCCGTGCATCAACAGCGCGATCTGCGCTGCTGGCAATGCCATCGAGAAGTGCCTCACGGCTCGGTGCGAAGTCTTTCGACCGCGCCCGATGTTTTTCTGCCGCAATTGCCGGCCGTTTCCGACCCCTTCCAACAGCCGACCCTCGGCGGACGAACCATCAAGCATCCACAAAGGAATGAACCATGAATACGGAAAAAAACAGCTCCCAGCCGCCGGCTTGGCGCGGTTGGATGCTCTGTTTAGCTGCGTTAGTCGCCACGTTTTTGCTCGGGCTGTTGGCCTCTTCGATCCTAGAGCGCCGCGAAGAAGCCCGGCGGCAGTTGCCCCTGCGCGAAATCGGTCTCTGGGAAACGGACAGCGCCAAGTGGGGCGAAAACTATCCTCGCGAATACGAGTCCTACAAGAAAATGCTCGATTCGACAAAGGAAACGAAATATGGCGGAGCCACGCAACGCGATTATCTTGCCGCAACGCCGGCCAATGTAATTCTGTTTGCCGGTTATTCGTTCGCCAAAGACTATCGCCAAGCCCGGGGACATATCCATGCCGTGGAAGACGTGACGGCCACGAAACGCATCAACGAGAAAACGCCGGCCACCTGCTGGACGTGCAAAAGCCCCGACGTGCCGCGACTGATGCATTCCATGGGGCCCAAAAAATTCTATAGCGGCAAATTCGCCGATCTGAAATCGGAAATCACCCATCCGATCGGCTGCCTCGATTGTCACGAGCCGAACACGATGCGGCTGCGCATTACCCGGCCCGCTTTGCGCGAGGCCTTCCAGCGGCAAGGCAAAGACATCGATCAGGCTTCGCACCAGGAAATGCGCACGTTGGTTTGTGCCCAGTGCCATGTGGAATACTATTTCAAGGGCAAAGGCAACTATCTTACCTTCCCGTGGGATAAAGGATCCACACGAGGCGCCTCGCCGGAACAGATGGAACAGTATTATGACGCTGCCGATTTTTCGGATTGGACGCACGCCATCAGCAAAACACGAATGATCAAGCTCCAGCATCCCGATTACGAGGTCTACAATGCTGGCATTCACGCTTATCGCAACATTGCCTGCGCCGACTGCCACATGCCCTACCACACCGAGGGCGGCGTCAAGTTCACGGATCATCATCTGCAAAGCCCGCTGCTGAACATCGCCAACTCCTGTGCTGTATGCCATCGTTGGAGCGAGTCGGAGATTCGCGCCCGGGTTGAAGGGATTCAAGACAAAGTTCACGAATCGCGCGGCCGTGCCGAGAACATGTTGGCCCTGGCGCATTTCGACATTGCCGCTGCCGCCCAAGCGGGAGCCAAGGATGCCGATCTGGCCGGCGTGCGCAAACTGGTGCGCGGGGCACAATTGCGATGGGATTATGTGGCCGCCAACAACGGCATGGGCTTCCATGCGCCCGAGGAGTGCGTGCGCATCTTGGCTGCCTCGATCGACATGGCCGGCCAATGCCGCATCGAGTGTGCCCGAATTCTCGCCAAGCACGGCGTAAGTCAGCCGGTCGCTTATCCCGATTTCAGCACGAAAGAGAAGGCCCAGGCCGTGATCCAACCCTTCGTCGAAGGCCGGCCCACCCCGCTCCAGCTACACTAACGGCTTGCGCATCAACAAGTTATCCGCAAGCAGCCTCGGGGGGAATTGTCTGCCCTTGTCTTTTGTATTATATTATGACCATTGCTACCACCATGCCTATGGAATCGCATTTCCTTCCTTACCTGCCAGGAGGTTCATCATGCGAAAGAATTTCTTTCCACTTTGCGTTGGTTTGTTTTTCGTTTTAGGCTTGGCAGCTTCTCTTATTACCCAGACATCGGTTGCCGCTGAGTCTGCCTCGAAGACCGCAGGGCGGAAAGGGATAACGTTCTACGTCTCCAAGCTGGGCGACAACTCGGATGGCCGAAGTTGGGCCAAAGGTTTTCACACGATCCAGGCTGCGTTATTGGCCGTGCCCGACGACCTCGGCGGACATACGATCGTCGTTCGTCCCGACACTTATGTCGAAGCGAATCTGTATACCAACCACAAAGGGGCCGAGGGCGCTTACAACCAATTGGTGGGCGACGTAGACGGCCGCCTGGGCTCTGGAGCAACAGGTCGGATCGTCGTCGACGCCGGTGATCCCGCACGGGGCTTCAAAAGCTACGACTGGTGGTCGACCATCCGCGCCACAACGAAAGGTTGGTCGGCCGAACACACCGCGCCGACGTTTTCCAGCATCAATTGGGACCGTTGGATTTTGCGAAACCTCTATACCAGCGGCAGCGATGCCGGCTGGTTTTGGGATCTCACCGATAAAAGTGGCCAGGGCTTCACGGTCATCATGGAAGACTGCGTCAGCATCGGCCGCGCCTTCGGCGGAGGGTTCGGCTATGACGTTGTACGCTCCAAGGAGCCCAGCGTTTTCCGTCGATGCTTCATGATGTCGTTGGATTGGTGGGGCGATGCAGGCGGGCTTGGCGTCGGCTCTTATAACACCGCCATGCCTGAATATCCCGATTTGATCTGTGAAGATTGCACCTTCGTGGGCCCAGACAATGCCGTGCAAATCCTGTTTCCCAGCAAATATATCCGCATGAAAATGAAGGATTGCCGGTTGTTGACCTTGAATTTTTCACAGCCGGTCGGCACGCCGTCGTCAGGCATTATCTCCAGCATGATTACCGATCCGAAACAGGTCCATATCGACTTCGAGGACTGTTTCCTGATGGGCTATAAACTATTCGGTCAACCGTGCGCAGCCATCAATAAGGTGGAAGGCAAAGGAACCGGCGACATTTCCTACACCATTAAAGGCAAAGTACAAGCCTATGTTCAATTCCAACAGCCAACCCCCAAGGAATTTGCACGTCAAGGACTTTGGCCCGTAAAAGAATTCCGTTCGCTCAATCCCCGGTTGCCGGCAAATGCCTTGTCGGCGGCCAAGGAACCGAAACGGGTTGTGCCAGTCCCCATAGCCACCGACCCATCCGCCCCGAACTATGCAGGCCGTAAAGGCATCACGCTTTATGTTTCGAAACTGGGCAACAACACCGACGGCCGCAGTTGGGGCAAGGCGTTTCATACGATTCAGGCAGCTTTGTCGGCGGTGCCCGATGCACTCGGAGGCCATCGCATCCTTGTCCGTCCCGATACATACACCGAGGCAAATCTTTATCCAGCACACCAAGGCGCCCCGGGAGCTTATAATCTCCTGCTGGGCGATTGTGACGGCCGGCT
>CAZNMP010000251.1:0-5278 GCA_964573875.1 uncultured Planctomycetaceae bacterium
ATTCTGAGCGGCATCACCATCGGAATTGCTCGAATCGTCGCCGGAGGGCATTTTCCAAGCGACATCCTTTGGGCGGGCGGCGTCGTCTATTTCACGGCACTTTTTCTTGCAATTCCCTTCCGGTTCGGCTCTCCCCCCACCCCTGCTGTTGCACAACGCCTGCCTGGAAGTAGTGAAATATAATATCCAGGGGGGGAATCCGAACGTTTTGGGCGTTTGGAACGTATAGTAGTTGCAAGAAAACTTTTTCAACCACTAAACAAGTAAAAAATTCACAAACTCGCATTTGGGGAGTTCCAAAACCGTGTTTTTCCATTTCGACCCCATGTACTTCCTGTTTATTGCGCCGGCCGTGCTCTTAGGCATGTGGGCGCAATTCCGCATCCACACGACCTATGGCCGCGCACAACAAATGCCGGCCCCTTTGACCGGCGGGGCAGCCGCGCGGCATATTTTGAATGCGGCTGGTTTGCAAGATGTCCAAATCGAAGAAATTCCCGGCGAACTGAGCGACCACTATGATCCACGCGCCAAAGTTCTGCGTTTAAGCCACGACGTTTATGCCAATCGAACACTAGCGGCCGTTGGAATTGCCGCCCATGAGGCCGGCCATGCGATCCAAGACGCGGAAGCCTATGCTCCGTTAGTGGTTCGCAACGCCGCCGTACCCGTGGCGGGTTTCGGCAGCAACATCGGCATCCTGCTGATCTTTGCCGGCGTTTTATTGTCGATGAACCAAGTTCTGATTTGGCTCGGCATCGGACTGTTCGCCTGTGTTGTTGCGTTCCAACTGGTCAATTTGCCGGTGGAATTCAATGCCAGCGCAAGGGCCAAGAGAGAACTCGTCGGCCTGGGGATCATCGACGATACCGAGCTAACCTACGTCAGCAAAGTGCTGAGCGCCGCCGCATTGACCTATGTGGCCGCAACATTGCAAGCACTTCTCACATTGCTCTACTACGTGATGCGGTTTACCAGCCACAACGATCGCGATTAAGACGGTCGCCTAAAAAAACGAGCGCCCTAGACAGAGTCCTTCTGCCTAGGGCGCTCTCGTCGCGCGACGCACATGAAACGGACCACAGAGGGGATGTCTGCGGCCCGCAGATAATAACTTCTTTTGATGCTTGCTTTGATAATGAACCGGCCCGTCAACCTATTTGGCCTCATTATCGGCCTTCCGTTGGTCGGCCTAGGTTCATTAACTGTGCAAACGCCAATAACAAAAACCTCAAAAGAACTTACTTGACCTCTTCCATCATCACCGGACGGCGCTGTTCGGCTGAAATCATGGCCGCTTCCAACACGCGCTGCGTTTGGTAAGCGTCCTCGAAATCGGGGAGCGGCACCGTCGGCTCTTCGCCGGCCAACACCTTGAGGATGTCGTACGCCTGGTTGGTGAATCCGTGTTCGTAACCGATAATATGGGCATCCGGCCACCAGTTGGCGACATACGGATGGTCGCCGCCGTGGGTGCATACAAGCTTGGTCCACCCCTGGACGGCCCGAGGCAACGTGGCGTCGTAATACTCCAGGTTGTTCATATCCTCGAAGTTGAACTTGATCGAGCCCTTTGAGCCGTTGATCTCGAAACCGTTGTGGTTCATGTTGCCGGTGGCTTGGCGAGCGGCCTCGTAGCTGGCCACCGCACCGCCGGAGAACCGAGCGAGGAACAACACCGTATCGTCCACCGTGACCTTGCCCTTTTCGCCGCCGCTGCCTTGACGGCCGTCGGCGATTCCGCCGGTGGCCACGCCGGAAGGCAATGTGCGTTCTTTGATGATCGTTTCGGCAATCGCGCCGCTGATCTCGGTAATTTCTTCGCCGGTAACAAAGCGAGTCATATCAATAATGTGGGCGTTCAAGTCGCCATGAGCGCCGGAGCCAGCCAACTTCTTATCGAACCGCCAAAGCAACGGCACTGATTCGCCGGCCCAGTCTTGCAGATAAAGCGCCCGCACATGATAAATTCGACCGATCTTGCCTGCCTTAACCAATTGATGGGCGAAAGCAACGGCCGGGCACCGCCGGTAGTTGAACCAGACAAATGTTTTGACTTTGGCGGCCTTTGCAGCGGCGGCCATTTCGCGGGCTTCGTCCAATGTCGCGGCGATGGGCTTTTCGCAAGCAACCGGCTTGCCGGCGGCGATGGCCGCACGAGCCACGGGAGCGTGCATGAAGTTCGGCGTCGCCACATCGACCAACCCGATCTCAGGCGAACGCACCAACTGCTCCCAGTCGGTCGTGGCATTCCGCCAACCCCAATTATCGGCAAACGCCTGGGGATTTTCGGCCGGCTGACCGAAAACCGTGTGCATGACCGGCTTGATCGGCGGCTTGAAAAACTTGGCGACTTGGCCCCACGCGTTCGAGTGCGTTCGCCCCATGAAGCCTTGTCCGATCAAGGCGACATTGATCGATGCCATAGCGGATTTCCTTCACAGATGTGTGTAAATTGCAATGCCGATCTTTATAAAACGATTTGAAGATGCTGGCAATAGGCCGCCCCAAAAAAGAGGCTGAAAAAAGCGAAAGACCTCATCTGGCAATCCAAGGCAAATCGGAGTAGTATGACAAAATAATCTTCGTTAGCCCCCCTTATCAGGAGATTGTCATGGCGTTTCGTAGCAAGTTTCGTTGGCCCATCGCCTTGGGCATCGGTTTGACGGCCGGCTTGGTTCTTAGCGGTTTATGGCCCCATACCCCTCTCCACGCCGTCAGCAGCGACCGCACCGACACCTACGCAATGGCCACCGGCCCGGTCGATTCGGAAGTCGAAGCCGTTTACCTGCTCGACTTCTTAACAGGCGATCTAGGCGCCATCGTGTTGGGCAAGCAGCCTCGCACCTGGACCGGCTTTTTCCGTGCCAACGTCTCCACCGATCTAGCCATTGATCCGCAGAAAAATCCCAAGTTCCTCATGGTCACCGGCATGGCCGGCCTGCGCCGCGCCGGCGGCACCCGCGAGCAACCGAGCAGCGCGGTTTGCTACGTGGCTGAAATCGGCAGCGGAAAACTGGCCGCTTACGCCATTCCCTGGTCTCCTTCGCGCTACGCCGCCGGACAAACGCAGACCGCCCCCTTGGTTTTGGTCGGCGCGACGCATTTCCGCCAAAACGCGGGAGCAGGCGCAGGCGGCGCTCAAAAGGGAAGAGACAAAGTACAGAAGAAGGATGAAGACTAAATAGGTCCGCATCCTAGTGTAGTGATTCATAATTGTGGTATCGTGTAGAAAACCGTTTTTTTGAGTGCCACTGGCTCTGCCAGTGCCGGTTGCTGTATGGAATCCCGCACTGGCAGAGCCAGTGGCACTCGGCGGTTTTACTGAGATCGTAAACGCCATGCAAATCATCGTGAACGGCCAACCTCGCACTGCAACCGACGGCATCACCGTCGCGGGGTTGCTCGACGAACTCAACTTGACGGCCAAACCCGTGGCCGTCGAAGTCAATCTTGAATTGGTCCCTCGGCAGCAACATGCCCAACATGTTCTGCATGACGGCGACCGCCTGGAAATCGTTACCTTGGTGGGAGGAGGATAGTTTTTTCATGTCGGATAGCAAACCACAATCCTCGGATACATTGCGGATCGGTTCGCACACGTTTTCCAGCCGGTTGATCGTCGGCACCGGCAAATACGCCAGCTACGAAGGCATGCGCGAGTCGCTCGACATTTCGGGCACGGAATGCATCACCGTGGCCGTGCGCCGTGAGCGTTTGATTGACGCCGAAGGTAAAAACATCCTCGATTTCATCGACACCAAGCGTTACACTATTTTGCCCAACACGGCCGGATGTTTTACGGCCGACGATGCGGTGCGCGTGGCTCGGCTAGGTCGTGAAATTCTCTCGCAGATGAACAACCCCGGCAAGGATTGGGTCAAGCTGGAAGTGCTCGGCGACAAGCGCACGCTGTTGCCCGATCCCGTTGCTACTCTGCAAGCCACGGAAAAACTCGTCTTCGACGGTTTCCAAGTTCTGGTCTACACGAGCGACGATCCCGTGATGGCCAAGCGTTTGAAAGAAGCCGGAGCGACGAGCGTCATGCCTGCCGGAAGTCCAATCGGTTCCGGCCAGGGAGTGCTGAACCCCAACGCCCTGCGGATCTGCCTTGAATATCTCAAGGAAAACGATCCCGATTACCCGGTCATCGTGGACGCCGGCGTGGGCACGGCCAGCGACGTGACCGTAGCCATGGAACTTGGCGCCGACGGAGTTCTGCTGAATACCGGCATCGCCCACGCGAAGGATCCGCTCTGCATGGCCGAAGCAATGCGGCTCGGCTGCCAAGCAGGCCGATTAGCCTATCTCGCCGGTCGCATTCCGAAAAAGCTCTACGCCACGGCCAGCAGCCCGACCGAAGGCGTGATTCAATTGAGCAAGTAGATTATCTGGCCGCCGGTTGGCCGGTGATGGTCAGATAAATCATCGGGAACATCAGGCAGAAGAACGGCGCGGCCACAATAAGGCCCAAACCGCAGGGAATCAACGCCACGACGCAAATTCCCATCATCGCCAACCAAATCAGAAACAACGTCAGCTTGTTGCCGTTGGTAAGATCTTTCGACATGCTGAATGCATCAAGAATGGGCATCTGCCGATCAAGCACGAGATAATAAAACTGTGAGAACATCAAGGCCAAAATCACGCCCGGCACAATGCACAAAAGCAATCCGGCATAGAAAATCACAAAAAACAGCAGCGAGGCAAGCACAATTCGCAGAAAATGTGGGCCGCCGTTGAATAAGTCGCTGTAGTCGGCTGCTTGTCCTCGGGCAACTTTGAGAAAGTAGATAGCGACGCCGATGCCAAGCCAGATCGAGATCAATTGTCCGGCGATTTGCCCGACCACTTGTCCGACTTGAGCCAAACGAGGCCCAAACATGATTCGACCGGACATCAACCCACCAAAGCTTAGAGCATAGCTAATCACGGTTGAAATCACGAAAATCATCAACCACGCCGCGACGCAATTGCCCCACTGTTCCTTAAAGATGCTCCAGGTCCGGCTAAAGATATCGCTCAAATCGAGAATCTGCGGGGTGATTTCGCCGGGAACGTGTTCGGACGACTGCGGCGTGAAGGGGCTCGGCGACTGGTAGGGATTGCCCGAATCGGCCAGGTTTTCGATTCCCGGCGTGCCGCCGGCCGATGGAATGGTGGAAACGGCGCCGCACTCGGGACATTTAGCTTGTCGCCCCGCCGTGTCGTCCCCGGTTCGCAACAATTTCCCGCACTGCGGACAGCGAAACTCGATAGCCATGCTGCTCTCCTTAAA
>CAZNMP010000252.1:0-5244 GCA_964573875.1 uncultured Planctomycetaceae bacterium
GGGTATAAACACTTCATTGACCGCCGCCAATGCATTGAGCGTAAGAATGCCCAGCGACGGCGGACAGTCGATCAGCAGAAAATCGACCGGCATGGGGTCGTCGCGCAGTTTGTCGCGAAGGATAATCTCGCGGCCGATCACGCTGACCAGCTCGATTTCGGCCGCCGCCAGATCCAAGCTCGACGGCACGACCCAAAGGTTTTCCGAGACCTCGCGGCATACTTCGCTGATGCGCGTCTTGCCGGTCAAAACGTGGTAGATCGAAAGTTCGTCGGGCGTAGGCTCAATCCCGAAGTGCAACGTGGCATGGGCCTGGGGATCGAGATCCACCAAACACGCGCGCAATCCCGTGGCGGCCAGCGCGGCGCACAAATTCACCGCGGTGGTCGTTTTTCCCACCCCGCCCTTCTGATTCATAATGGCGATGGATCGCATGTTTAGTTGTCAGTTTTCAGTTATCAGTTATCAGTTGTCAGTGACTAGTTGTCAGTAAAACAAATCCTAAATCCCAAATCTCCAAATCCCAAATTCTAATCCCTAATCCCTACCCTCTAATCCCTCTCTTACATGCCTACCGACCGATGGAAATGCACATGCCGCCAAACGCCGTCCTCGCAATGCCATACGCGGGTTTCTTCACCGCGCAAGGTGATCGGTTTGCCGGCATCATCCAAACGCTGCACCAAGCGCACGTAGCTTACCACGGCGACATTGCCCAGCAGCCGCACGTGCGGATTGCATACGGTCGTATTGTGCGGGCCGGAAATTCCACCCCGATCGAAATAAAACCCATGAAACTCCATGCCTTCGACTAATTGTCCCCGGGCGTCGGGTTCAAAAGCCGTGATCGTGGGGTCGCACAGTTCCGAATACGTTTCCCAATCGCCCTCGGTGATCGAGATCAATAACCGTTCGTTGAGGTCCAGAATCTGTTTGGTCAGAACTTGTTCGTCGATAGGATTCGTCATGGGGTTTCCGATCCTTTGTGAAGGAGATTCAAATCTATCAGCTTTTCGCGGCATTCGTCGCGTTCACGGCATCGCGCCATATTGGCCCAAGTTGGATCACCGGCGGCGATAAAATCCTCTTCGGTCGCCGGCAACCGACCGGCCGCCGCCAACCGACGGATGATCTCGCGATCCAGGCGGGTTAATTGTATCGCCTCCAGCCGGTAGTCTGCAAATGCCTCCCAAACCAATGGAAATAACGGCCGAACGATCGCTTGACCGATCGTGTGGGCATATTGGCGGATCTCCCATTGAGCGTGCGAATCCATCCTTAACTGCAAAAAGTGGAGCAAATTGTGCAAATCCACCTTCCAATAGGCCTCGGTATACGTAGAAAGCGGCAAATCCTTGCGGGCTTGTTCCCGAGCCACTCCGGCATCTAATCTCTGTTGATAGGTCTCGCGTGCATGTTGTTGCAACTGCGCCTCGGCGGCCGAAAACGCGGCTCCCGTCACGCTGTCAAAAAAACCTTCGCTACCCTGACGGTTACACGTTGCTTGGCGACGCCAGCCATCGGCCGCCGTGGTTTGGGCTGCATCAATCGCAATCGAATACCGGGTGCTGGTTTCGTTGATCGAAGCCGTCCGGTGTCGAATCCACTGCCGCCAGCAGTCCATCGGCACACGCACTAAAAACTTCAGCTCCGCCATCTCAAAGGGCGTCGTATGCCAATGACGCATCAGGTAGCGGATCAGCGTCCGGTCGTCCGAAGGATGCCGCGTCCCGGCCGCATAGCTCACGCGCGCCGCCTCAACCACCGCGCGATCGTCGCCCATCACATCGACCAAACAGACGAATCCATCGTCGAGAACAGGAAACTTGTGCCAGCGTAGTTGATCGAGGAGAGACATTTATATGTGGTTAGTGACTAGTGGTTAGTGATTAGTGGTTAGTAAGGAAACCCGCTCCGTGCATAATAGCGAGGATCGATTTTACATCTTTTCCAACAATTTTTTGAGCTCGTTCGCCACCAATGCAGGATTATCACTTCGCACCAAGTGTTCGATTTGGCTTTTGGAAATTTTCAATTTTTCCAGAATCTCGGCCACCCGCTTCCATATCCGCGACTTCTTCGTGCCCTCGGCCAAATACAGGTCGGTGACTAACTCGCCGAGCCGTTGGAGCATGATTTCATCGCGGTTCTGGTAATAATTGCGGATTACGCGGTCTTGGTAGTTGGATCGTTTGGCCATTCTTATGTACTTAGGCTGCGTTGCGGGTTCAGTTCCGGCGTTTAAGCCGAGCTATATTGCATCCTACATTGCCAACTAACCTTTTCGCGGCCAATCAGGCCGGCAAACTCGGCTGGAATAGCGGTGTTTGCGGTTGAATCTGGAACATGGACAATGTCGGTCATCAATAAGACCATGTCATTATGGGAATTCCGCCGATGGTTGCCAGGGGGGAGGGCCTAAGACGATGGAAAGCGACTCCGAAACACTCCTTCACCCTTCCCCACACCCCCCACGGCCTGTTACGATGATCGCCATGAGCCGTCCGGAGCGCCACCCGCTGATTACGGGAACCATTGTCACCAGTCTGGGGACATTGGCAAGCCGGATTCTAGGGCTACTACGCGATATGGCAACGGCGTGGCTCCTGGGGCTAGGCGGCGTTGCCGATGCCTTTTGGTTCGCTTTTCGCATTCCGAACCTCTTTCGCCAACTATTCGGCGAAGGGGCCATGACGGCCAGCTCCATGCCGGTTTTGGCCGAGCACCTCGAAAAAAGTCCCGAAGCCGCCCGGCAGTTGGCCAGCGTCATCGTCACTTTGCTTGCTGTTTTTTTGACGATATTGGTACTCCTGGGAGAATTGCTGCTTGGGGTAATATGGCTAACCTGGGGCAATTCAGCCAGTCTTCAGCTACTGATCGGCCTCACGGCCGTCATGTTGCCTTATCTGCTGCTGATATGCGTTGCCGCCCAATTGACCACCTTGCTCCATGCGGTGCGGCATTTTAGCGTGCCAGCCCTGGTGCCGGTTGTGTTAAATATCGTTTGGCTCGCGGCTGCCTGGGGCATTGCGCCACGATTTGCCGGAAATCAAGCCACCCAGGCCTACGTGCTGGCCGTCGCGGTGCTGGTCGCGGGAATTGTACAGGTCGTTGTGCAGGTGCCGATGCTACGCCGGCTGGGATTTCATTTCGATTTCAACTGGGCGGCCGCTCAGTCGGGCATTGGGCAGATCCTTCACAACATCGCACCGACATTGTTGGGTGTCGCAGTCACGCAAATCAACACATTTTGCGACACCCTGATCGCTTGGGGATTGGCCTCTTCACCCGGCGGGCCTGAATCAATTCCTTGGCTCGGCAACACCGTACATTATCCAATGCGCGAGGGGGCCGTGGCCGCCATCGCTTTTGGTGACCGCTTTAGCGAACTCCCTTTCGCCTTGGTTGGGGCATCGGTGGCCGTGGCGATTTTTCCCTTGCTAAGCCGCCATGCCGCCCGAGGAGACCATCAACGCCTGGGCGCGGATCTGACGCTTGGAATGCGGTTGGTGTTTTGCTTGGCCATGCCGGCCGGGATGGGGCTTTTTCTGTTGGCGGAACCGATTTCCCGACTGCTGTTTCAATACGGACAATTTCGGCCTGAAGACACGATCCGCGCCGCGCGGATGGTAGCTTATTATGCCATTGGCGCCTGGGCCTATTGCGAGTCGGTCGTCTTGGTGCGTGGATTTTACGCTTTGGGCGACTTTCGCACCCCCGCACGCCTGGCTTTCTGGATGGTCGGACTGAATTTGGCCCTGAATTTGACGTTGATTTGGCCCCTGGCCGAGGCTGGATTGGCGTTATCCACGTCGGTAACATCCGCCGTGCAGGTAATCGCGCTGTTGGCGATTCTTTCATGCCGTTTGACGACTCTCAACTGGTCGGCTCTTACGGCTGCGACGTTGCGAACGATTGTAGCAACCGCGGTAATGGCCGGCGTTGTTTGTTTCGCCCTAGGCCACATGCCGAAAACCGACGCTCTTTGGGATAAGCTGCTATGCGTCGGTGTTCCAATCTTTGCCGGCGCAGCGGTTTATTGTAGCTCGTACTGGTTGCTTGGCGGACGCGAGTTAGGTATGCTGATGGGCAGAGAAATTCATAATCCATGAAGCAGATCATCGCCGTCGTCAAACCGTATCTCGTCGAAAAAGTGCTCGACGCCTTGAAGCTCGCTCCCGTCGAATCGTGCGGCGTATGCGAAGTGAAAGGCTATGGGCGTCAGAAGAACTATCTCGACGAATACCGCGGCAGCGAATACTCGATGGCCTATTTGCCCAAGGTTGAAATTTCGCTTTGGGTCGAGGATATCAGCGTCGAAGAAGTCGTACACACGCTCGTCGAGGTGGCGCGCACGGGGCGGATGGGCGATGGAAAGATTTTCGTCATTCCCGGTTTAGGCGGTCAATTCGTCAGCTCCATCGTCAACCGTGATTACACAGTAATTATGGGCACCACAATTTTCTTGGCGACGCTTGTTATTACCATTAATGCACTGATCGATATTCTTTATAAATTTATTGATCCGCGTATCCAACTCAAGTAGGGAGGGCAGAAAATGACAGGAAAAAATCCGCTTAGCTTACAATTAAATGTTGAAGATTTTCTGCCTGCAACCGATGCAGAAAAGCAAAGTCTCACTCAAATGCGCCCCGGTGTCAGCTTTTGGAAGGATGCCATGCGGCGGCTCAGAAAAAACAAGGTGGCAATGATCAGCCTTACAGTCATTCTGGTCGTTATGTTTTTTTCTTTTATCGTGCCCAGCTTCTATCCTTATAAATATGAGCAGCAGATCAAGGGCTCTGAATATCTCAAACCCATGACCTACTCCACTCAGGAACAACTGCGCATTGAGGCCGGAGAAAAAGTGTTCCCCCATATTCTGGGAACGGATAATTTGGGCCGCGATTATGCTGTCCGCGTGATGGTGGGCAGCCGCATCTCCTTAATGGTAGGCTTAATCGCTTCCGCTATCATATTGGTTATTGGTTCGACTTATGGCGCTGTGTCCGGTTTCTTTGGAGGCTGGGTAGATCTCATAATGATGCGTATCGTCGATATTATTTATACAGTACCGGATATTCTCCTGATTGTTCTGATCTCTTTTGCTATCCGGGATCCCTTGGGTATCCTGGCGACGAAGCCCGGTTTTGGATGGATTCAGACGGTGGGGCCCAATCTGATCAGTATTTTTCTGGTGTTTGCTCTGCTGTATTGGGTGAGTATGGCGCGGATTGTCCGCAG
>CAZNMP010000253.1:0-5241 GCA_964573875.1 uncultured Planctomycetaceae bacterium
ACCCCGGCTGCCCAATTCCGCCCGCCAGTGGCCGCTTTTGATCCGCCCGATGACAGCGTGAGCAGTTCGGTGATGCTGCGGCGCTCGTTCGCGGCAGTCCTGGCATTGAGCTGACGCTCGAAATCAGCTTTCTAGGCAATCGCAAACACCTGCCGGTCGTTACACTGAAACGTGCGGGTTGAGCAACGCACTCACACGTTCAACTGGGCTTGCGCTAACTGGTCTTGGCGAGCAAGCGTCGCGAGAAATGGAATAAGCAGATGCTCCTCATGATCAAATCGCCAAGCATTAAACCACACGGTGACCAATGAAGGGTCTCTATGAGACTCAAGACTAGCTTCAATGGCACGCATAAGGGTGGTTTTTCCGCTACCATAATCACCGAATATACCAACCGTCAACTGCGGCGGTTCGGCGTCACTCAGCAAGTCGGCCAATCGCTTCGCATAGTCCTCAAAGCCCATCGAAGGTCTTTTTTTCATAGGTGTCAGAGAACAGCGGCATTATTCCTACTTTCCTTGTGATGCTTTGATTGCTTATCGACAGCCGCATAAGGCGTCTAAAAAAGAAGTAGTAATATAGCATGGAGTTTCTATAACCAGAAGAGTGCATCCTCTAGTTTGCCATGAACCGTAGTTTGCGTCAACCTCTCTGGTAGGATTGCTTGACGGTGGGGACATACGGGGGGCCTTTTGGCAATAAAACCGTTGTTTGGGCAGCCAAAACTCGCGAGTTATCTCATCAAGAAAGGGCGGGGCAACTGATAGTAATGTCCGTGAGCCCTGCAAAACGTTGCTTTCACAGGGCCGTTTTCCTACACCCCCCCCGGATGGCTAACCCCTGTCCCCAGTTGCCCGGACGGATATTTCACGATATGGCAGAAGCAGTGCCGGCAATCGTGTGCCATCAACCGGATCAGCCTTCACGATTGTCTGGGAAGGATGGGAGCTTCTCGCAAACTCTCCGCATCCAACGACTAGAGAGACAACCTTGATAGGCAACAAACGGATGCTTCGATATTTAAGTTGCCCGACGATTCTCGTCTGGTTGGGTATGCCCGCGTCAGCACGGGTGCCCAAGACCTTGATCTGCAACTGGATGCTTTCCAGAAGATCGGTATTGCCAAAGACCTTATTTTTACCGACAAGGCTTCCGGAGCAATTCGATAGAGATTCTCGGCCTCGCCGCCGTTGACGGCCACGGAAAGGAACGCCCAAGGCGAGCCGCTCAAGCTGGCCAAAATATCGGCGTCGGTTTGCCGGGATAGATCGAAGTACTGGCCGCCGTTGTCCGCTGCAAGCGACTGGAGCTCCGCGTGGGGGGCACTAGATGACGTGCAGAAAATATCGAGTGGGGCATCCAACCGTGCCGGCTCGGTGCGGCCGAAGTTCGAATGTCCGTCGGTGAACAGCAGGTACAGATCGGGCTTATTGGCGCCGGGTGGCGGTCCCATCGCCCCTAACTGGGTTCCGCCATCGTAGGTTATCTCTTCGAGGGCGGCAGCAATAGCCGACTTGGAGAACCGAAACCGAAGCGGTTTGGCAACCGCATTGCGCACCAACACCAAATCGACCATGATTGTCGCTGAGCGTGATACGTTTGAGCGTATCCTCGCGTTCAGAATCTGCCTTAGCAACGCGATCTCCCGGTGATGGTCACCGGCACGCGAACCAGAGGCGTCCCAAAAAACTACTACGCGTTTGACTGACGGGACGGGCTGATCGTTCCAGGGAACTTCAGGTTCTGCGTCGATGGTAAAATAGCACTGGCCATCGTCAGCCTTCTCCACAGCCACTTGGGGACGGTCGACCTTCGGCAGCGCGATGACCAAGTCCTCTTCCGGTTTCCAATTGCGCAGTGTTGTTTCAGCAACAAAGCCGTTGCGCCACTTGGCAAAGGTAAACTGATGAATGTTGCCATTGGTCACTTGGGGTGGGACAGACCTTCTGACCACCTCCACCCTCAACGTGAACTCCGGGAGCTTATTCTTCATCGGCAGGGGTAAGCGATAGCTCACGCCCTGATGATCGCGGATCAATTCGGAAATGTATCCAACCCGAATTACGCGGCTGCCGTGGGCTGGAATAGGAAACACTCGGGCCTGAAAGGTATTCGGCTTCGTCCATTCGACCAGCCCTGGATCAATACGCCGGCGCTCCAACTCCTCGAAAATACGCCGGGCCTCGTATTTCCCAACTGCCACGCCGTCGATCATCGCGCCGTTGATATCGAGAGCATAACTGCTGACGGTGGCCCCTTCCGGCAACGGGAAGTAGAGGTAGCCTTCCATGATACGTTCCAAGGGATTGGTGAAGGTCATCGTGGCGGTTGTTTCGGCGATCGCCCCGACGACGCGTACATCGGTCTGCAACTTAGCAAGCCCCAGAGGTACCGAGCGGCCGTCCTGTTGTATCATCAGTGCTGGCGGCACCGTTTGCCCGTAGAGTGTTGAACCGAGAACCAGGAGCCACACAAGTGAAGCAAAGCTCTTCATAGCCACTCTCCTGACTTGGACAATCGATACGGGGTAACCCGCGAATGCAGGGCATCCGACACAACCACGTACTGCCCACCTTGAGCGTGACATAGACAAAGACGGCTGTCAAGCCAGGAGCAATACCGGTCAAACGCAGCTTAGCCGCCATGCCATGGCCATCAGTCAAACGACGCCTGCCGCGAGCAAGGCCAGTGTCAGCGGTCGGGGCACAGTGATGAACTCGTTGTTATGGTCCAGCATCGTGAAGAGACGATTTGTTATGTCTACGCCGCAATCGCCCAACGCACACCCAGAAAACGACGCTCCGCTCTTTTTTTGGTGAGTTCGGGCCAACTGTCAAGATGCCTTGCATTTATTGGTCGGGACAAACACCCAATCGGGTGCCCCCTGGCAATTTCGGACGATCTTCATCAAACGGATCGGTTGCCGGTACTGGAAAAGCCGTTCCGAAAAACGGGTGGAATTCTCAGCGTTCGAAGAAAGGATTGAGTAGATGGGACAAGGAACCGGCTTCTATTCGCTACCACCGCCACGCACCAACACACAGGGCGATTGTCGTATGGCTACGTACTGGTAAGTACGCGGACCGTGAGATGTGCAGAACTTGGCCACGAAACCGCGCCAGGCAATACCTCTTTCTACGATCGCAAATTCACGCCGCAACCGCGGAGGTAGGTCTTCAGTTCACCAATGTCGATGACGTGGAAGTGGAACACGGAGGCCGCCAGCAGGATCGTAGCGCCGGCCTTAACGGCCTCATGGAAATGCGTCAACACACCGGCGCCGCCAGAGGCGACAATTTGGGCTGTTGTATTCTCCTTCATTGCCCGGATGATGGGCAGATCATACCCCGTCTTGGCGCCGTCGCCAGCCTTGCTCGTGGGAAGGATCACCGATACCCCGAACGAATCGACTTTCTTCGCCCACTCAACGGCATCAACGCCGGTGGCGGTGCGGCCGCCATCGATATACACCTCGTAGCCAGACGGCATGGCCTCGTTCCGGTCCACGTCAATCGCCACGGTCACTTTGCCGGGGCCGAACTCCTTGACCATCTCTGCAATGACCTTTGGCTTGCGGAAAGCGGCGCTGCTGGTGGAGATTTTGTTGGCCCCCGCGTCCAGTACTGCCGCCGCCGATGCCACATCTGAAATCCCGCCACCCACAGTAAAAGGTACGGTGGTGGCTTTGGCCACACGTCTGACCACATCGAGCATGGTGCCTCGCCCCTCGACAGTGGCCGTGATATCCAGCAAGGCCAATTCGTCCGCGCCGGCCTTGCAGTAAGCCTGCGCACACTCGACGGGATCGCCTGCATCGGAAATATCGACGAAGTGAACGCCTTTGACAACTCGGCCGTTCCGCATATCGAGGCACGGCATGATAGAAACCGGTTGTGTCACGATTTCGTTTCCTTTTCCGGTGGTATTGAGAATCTCGCGTCGATTCTGGATCGTCGCCTACCGTCCGCCCCTTGAAAGAGCGTTCCCAAAATGTAGCACAACCGTCCTCGGTTGTGCAAGCAGGTTGCTCACAGCCCAAAAGGACTATACCGCGGAGTTTGTCGGGAGTCCTCCATGCCGCTGGCTCGCCGCGGTGCCGAGACCGTTGGGACAATCCCTGGAAATTGTCTTCCCCAATTGCATTTAACCCAAGAACGGGTATTCTGATGACTCTCAGTATTTCGAGCGGTTTTTTAGTGGGAATGCCGCATCGGTAGAAGCATCATTGCACCGGGTGTTCCGACGGTGTCGGACGCACAACAAGGGAGAGAAGGCATGGACTACAAGAAATTTGTCGAGGAGCAGATAGACTGCATCAGAGAGACTGTTGGAGACGGCTTGGCGATCAACGCGCTCAGCGGCGGGGTAGACAGTTCCGTAGTGACGGCGCTGGGCCATCGCGCCTTAGGGGATAGACTCAAATCGGTGCTCATCGACAATGCGCTCATGCGACAGGACGAGCCGCAACGAGTCGCTCGAATGTTTGCCGATATCAAGATTCCGGTCGAAATCATCGACTCTCGCCGCGCGTTCCTGCAAGCGCTGAGCGGTCTGACCGACCCAGAAGCGAAACGAAACGCCATTACGCGAACGTTCTATTCGACGGTGTTTGGCGAGTTGGTGCGGAAGTCAGGGGCCAAGTACCTGCTGCACGGCACGATCCTGACGGACATCGAGGAAACGACAGCCGGCATCAAGCGGCAACACAACATTCTGTCGCAGCTCGGCATCGATCCGCAGAAGGAATACGGCTACCGCGTATTGGAGCCACTGGCGACGCTCCGCAAAGACGGGGTGCGCGAAGTGGCGAAGCTGTTGGGCCTTCCGTCGGAAATCACCTGCCGCATTCCATTTCCCGGGCCCGCGCTGGCGACGCGGATCGTGGGGGAAGTCACCGAGGAGAAGCTGGCGACCGTTCGTGCGGCGACGGCAATCGTCGAGGAAGAACTAAGCGACACAGGGGCGTTTCAGTACATGGCTGTGTTGCTGGGCGACAAGGCGACGGGCATCCGCAACGGCAAGCGGGAGTTCGGCCAGATCATTGTCGTTCGCTGCGTGAACAGCGTGGATGCCCGCGTTGCGACGGCGGTGGAATTGCCGTGGGAGAAACTGCAGCGGATTTGCGGGAGAATCACGGAGATTCGCGGTGTGAACCGTTGTCTGTACGATTTGACGCCGAAGCCGCCGGCGACGATCGAGTACATTTGAACCGAAGATTTCATCATCGACAGGGGAGCGCAA
>CAZNMP010000254.1:0-5213 GCA_964573875.1 uncultured Planctomycetaceae bacterium
TAGACCCAGGCCGAGACGGAAAGCTGGCTGTTTGTTGTTTTCGGGTAGTCTTTCACGAAGGCATATTCACTGCCCATTGATCCATGAAGATCCAAGGCGCTGCCGAATTTGCCGGAAACGGATGGCTTGCCGAATGCTGCATCGAGATATGCAACACCGTGATGTCCGCCGGGAGCGGAATCTATGAGCACGTAGCGGTTCTTACCTTCCGCCGCCGGCCATTGGTCCATGCGATAATAGACGACCGGATTCATCGACAAAACCAGCTTCGCGTAGGCATCGGCAGGATCCGTAGGTTTCGGCATCGTTCGCGTGAACTGTTTGGCGGGCTTCTGCAAGTCGAACTTGCCTGTAGTAATCGCCCGGTTTTTATGGACGCTGGCGTATTGGCCTGCCTTAAGCAGTTGGGTCTGACTGATGCCAATGCCTGGTTTGCCGATGGAGACTATTTGCACCGTGCCATCGAAAACTTGCGTATCTGTTTCACCAGCTTCGTTCACTTCCACGCCAAACTCCGTGCCAAGATCGGTCACGGTGGCGGTGGGCGTTCGCACGGCAAAGGAGGGATTAGGGATTAGGGATTGGGGATTAGTGTCTGGTCCCCTCTCCCTTTGGGAGAGGGTTAGGGTGAGGGCGGGGTGGGGGCTAGGAGCTAGAGATTTCTGATTTCTGATTTCTGATTTCTGATTTGCAGGCTCTGACCCCTGACCCCTGACCCCTGGCCTCTCTTTGCTGGCCCCTGACCACTGACCACTGGCCACTGTCTGTTGGCTACTGACCACTTTTTCTGATTGCTGGCCGCCCTCACCCCCGGCCCCTCTCCCGCGAGCGGGCGAGGGGAGAGATGAGCCCTGCCCCCTGACCCCTGGCCTCTCTTCGCTAGCCACTGACCACTGGCCACTGGCCACTTTTTCTGACCCCTGCCCCCTGACCCCTGCCCCCTTCTTCTCTAATCTCCCCGTCAGCTTGCCAATCGACAAATACCCTCCGTCGCGAGAGTCAACTTCGTAGGTCACAGGCCCTTGGAGGATCACCTTCGCACCAGTGTCATAAGTAATTTCCATCAAACCCGAGGCCATCGCATACTTGCGGCCCAGCGGCACTCCATTGCCCTTTTCGGTCGAAGTGTTGATGTCGGCCCATTGAACGTTGGCCATGCCCGTGACGCGCCCGATATATTTGAGGTCGGAGGGGGCTGTCGTGCGGCTGGGGAAAATGCCGGACGATTGCGATGCATCGTGTGCAAGCTGTTGATGGTGCGTTACGTGAACTAACGAACCGGCCAAGAGGCCGAGGGCCGTGAGCACCGTGGCGATCAGCAATGAAAACGGAATTTCCTGCGAGAAAAAGCCGACGGTGCCGTGCAAAATATGGGAAAAGACGCCGAAAGCAGGCGGCGGCACAATCTCGGAATCCGAACCGGCATGCAGTTTGTTCTCCTCACCGCTAATTGCAGGAGACGACGCTGAATGAGGAGCTTGGATGGATTGCAGCACCTTGTCGCGGCATCGTTCCAGGCAAAACGTCCTAAAAAGCTGGGCGTGCATCCGCATATACAAAAGGTATGAATCGCAGGCCTGCTCGTCCTCGTGCAGAATCGCGTCCAACCGCTCGGTTTGCTCGGTATCGATCGTGCCGTTGCAGGCGGCCTCGAAAAGCGTCCAAACTTCTGAATGGGGAGTTCGTTCGACTGTCATGCGTCCGTCCCCCGATCCATGGCCCGCCGGATGCAATCGAAAAGAGAACGCCGGATGCGCGACAACGAATTATAGGTGCTCTGAACTGTCCGCCCGATTTCCTCGGCGACGAGTTTAATCGCTTGCTCCTCGCCGTAGCATAGTTGCACGAGACGCCGGTCGGACTGGCTCAAACGCTCCATGCATCGGATAAGAGCGTCGGGCAGCTCCACAATGGCCGCCCGAGGCAAGGCCGCCTGCTTTTCGGCCAGCATCGCGGCGGTATCCGATGTCAGGAACTTTTTGTAGCGCCGCTGCGTGCGTTGGAAATTCAAAGTCAAAAGCCGCGCCGTGGCGAATGCCCAATGCGAGAATTCGGTCCGCTGCTCATACTCCTCGAATTTGGTCCAAAGAGTCATCGCGGTTTGCTGGTACAGATCCTCAGCGTCTTGCAGGTTCCAAACCAATGCGAGAATGTAGGAAAACAACTCCTTTTCGCACCCTGCCAACAGCCGGGCAAACTCCTCGCTGCGGTCATCTGTTGGTGCGGTCATAGCAAGACTTTCAGAGGGGTTACGACAACCATTATTCGTGAAAGGCACCTTGGCGGTCGCTTCTTCCCATCTTAATTCGGGGCACGCATGATTACCAAAATCGGAGGAAACACTCAGACTGCGTTTTCACCGCGGTTTCGGTCGTTTTCTCGTTCCCTCTTCTTATTCATGTACGCTTGGCGGAAAAACTAACGCACATTCCAGATGAAATGTTTGGCGGATGCCGTATCCCATTGCCTGGCATGAAGTTGCAACGTATTAGACAACCAATTGCAAGCACAACGACTGGGGTGTGCGGCAATAACTGCTTGATGGGGGCCGAAGAAAGAATTCCAATTTTTGGCCCCCAACGACGTATCTTGTCGGATTACGATGGAACTATTGGGTCTCAGATAAGTAATGTCGGGAGGGCGACCAACGGAAGCCCGGTAAACAGGATTTTTTGGCCTAGCACTACCCGACATTCTTCACCTGAGCATCAATAAGGGCGGGTTTGGCGGCCCTTGGAGTTCAATGGGACTGGCTATGAGCAATAACTCGAAAACCGACGAGTTCGTGGCTTTGTATACCAATAGCCAGCGGCAGATCTACGCTTATATCCGTTCCCAGGTTTTGAGTCCCATCGACGCCGATGACATTCTTCAAGAAACCAGCGCCATTCTCTGGCGCAAGTTCGATGAATTTCGGCTGGGGACCGACTTCGTCCGTTGGGCATGCCGCATCGCTCGGCTCGAAGTGCTCGCCTATCACCGTCACCATAAACGTTGGCTTTCGATCTTCAGCGACGAAGCGGCCGACCTGCTTAGCGCGAAAGTTTTGGAATTGAGCGACTCGGTCGTTTTTCGCGCCGAAGCGTTAGCGGAATGCAGCCGGCGACTTTCCGACCGGGACCGCGAGATCTTAAAACTTCGCTACCAGTTGAACCAAAGCGTCACTGAAATCGCGGAAAATCTCGGCCGGACCGAGTCGGCCGTCTACAAGTCGCTTCAGCGGATCCATGACGAACTGTTCAAGTGCATCGAAAATACGATTTCCAATACGAATTAAAGCATGACATCGCCAGACGACCAATTCGAAGAACTAAGCGAGCTGAGTGCGGCGGTGCGCGAGGATCGTTGCACGCCTGAGCAAGCGTCGCAGTTGAACGCCCGGTTGATCGACGATCCCTCGGCCTGCGACATCTACGCCCGCTACGTTCTTTTGGAGGCGATGCTCGAATTCGAGCTTGGTGCGGGCCGGCACCCGGCAGAGCCGTCTCCGCGTTTCCATACGCCGATTTTCTCCCTTTTTTCAGCTACTTATCACGGCACGGTCAGCTTCTTCTCGCAGGAAATCCCCTTTGCATTATTGATGGCAACCGTAGTGACGAGTTTAGGCCTGTTGGTTGGTTCGATGATTTACGTGACGCATCATCAGCAGCTTGCCGAGGACATTTCGGCGTCTCCGTCCGCATGGCCCGCGGGAAAAGCCGACATGGAGTTCGTCGGCCGGGTAACCGGGATGGTCGATGTGCGATGGTCGGACATCGACACCTCGACCGAACGCGGCAACGGCGTTCCTCTGGGCCGCAAGTATGCGATGGCCTCGGGTTTGATGGAAATCACCTACGACACCGGTGCGAAGGTGATCCTGCAAGGGCCTGCGACCTATGAGGTTGACTCCCGCGACGGAGGATTCTTGTCAGTTGGCAAGCTGACGGCGAGATTAGAGAAGAAGAGGTCAGGGGTCAGGGGTCAGGGGTCAGAAAAAGTGGTCAGTGGCCAGTGGCCAGTGGCTAGCGAAGCAAATCCCAAATCCCAAATTTCCAATCCCCAATCCCCCACCTCCATCTTCGCCGTGCGAACACCAACTGCCACGGTAACTGATCTGGGCACGGAGTTCGGCGTCGAAGTGGATAAAAATGGTGTCGCGAGCGTTCATGTATTTCAAGGTATCGTGGAGGGCTGTCCCATCGCCCGTGGCAGCGTGGTCCCGCGGAAGGTGCTGTTGCACGCGAATGAGGCGGCGCGGTTCCAGCATGGCAACGGTGAGATCATTTCCACCGAGGCAATATCGTCCAATCTGTTTGCTCGCGCGATGCCGCAGACTGTGCCTGCCGGGTTGATTGCTTACGAAGGCTTTGTGGAAGCCAAAGGGCACAGCGGCGATGATCAACGACTCTTGGCGGGGCTATGCGATGGAACGGGGTGGCGCGGCGGCTGGTACTGCCCAAACTTTTCTTTCCGAACCAACGATCTCAGTTTTGCGGTCTATCCTGCCACCGTGTCCTTCCGTCCCGATCCTGGACTGTTTGAGAACCGTGGCGGACCTGGCCGCGCGGAACGTTTTTTAGCCACGCCGATCAGTCTTGCCCAAGACGGTGAGTACTACTTAAGCTTCTGCGCCCAAGTGTTCGGCGATGCCGGGTTGAGCCTTGCGATTGGCAACGGCGAAACGAATGTTGCGGTGGGATGGAACGACAAGAGAATCATTTTTGTCGATGGTGATCTTGGCCGCGACGCCAACCCGAGCGTCCGCCAACCTGCTTCCTCGATCAAGATAGGTTCTCTGCCGCAGTTCTACGTAATGCGGATTGTCATTTCAGCCGGCTCGGGCAAGGTTTACGTGAAGGTTTTTGACCCCAAACGAGACCTTGTGCCCGATTCGCCCCAATTGCTCGACGGCAAGGGTGAAGGGAACAACCAATGGACATTGATAGCTTCCGGTCGGACCAAGCTGCTGATCGACCGGCTGATCCTTCGCAGTGATGGCAACTGGGGGCAAATCGATGGCATCCGTATTGGAACCACGTGGGAATCAGTGACCGGCTGTCGGCCCCGCTGAGTCAGAAAGCAACGGAACAAAGAGAAGCAATACATCGTCGTTTCCTCTAGTGGCCCGGAAAGCCAGGAACAAGCGATGAAGCGAATCGAGCAAATGAACAACGGGGTTTGCCGGAAGAGCCTGAAGCCGGCCAGTCCTTTAGCACTACTTAGGCACAGTT
>CAZNMP010000255.1:0-5196 GCA_964573875.1 uncultured Planctomycetaceae bacterium
TCGGACGAAGCCCATTATCTCTGTGCCATGTTGAATAGTGCAGCGGTCAACGATTTGGCCGCCGCCAGCCAGGTTTGCGGAGGCAAAGGTTTCGGCACGCCCGGCATGTTGGATTTTATTCCCTTGCAACGTTTTCGGCCCGACGATGCTCGGCATACGAAACTGGCATCGCTCAGCCGGCAGGCCCACGCTGAAAAAAGCGATAAAATCCAGCAGGAAATCAACTTCCTGGCTGCCGAAGAGGAGAGTTTTTGCAAAGTCCTTGGCCACGAAAGAACCGTATCCTAGAGGAAGGGTGGAACAGGCATAAAAAAGTCGCAAGTACTCTAAATTCATGGGCAATACGGCACTGCGACCGTATGCGCCGCTTTTGCCGGATTCGCCGCCTAGGTAATCTGCGGCGGCTGGCCGCAGATTGCGGAAAGCCAATCTATCGCCCATGCCGATCTTTTAGGACATGGGACTCAAGAATACCGTTTTAGGCGCCGGCGTCTTGGCATTGGCCGCCGGCGGACCAATCACGTTTTATTCGGCCTCGGATTACGCCGGCAACCTTAAGAAGAGCTGGTTTTCGAGTCCGCCTGCCGCCACGGCCACGGCGTCACCCTCGACCGGCACTGGCTCGCCCTATGCCGCCAACACAGGCGAAACGCCCCCGGTTGCCAGTGACCCCGCAGCACCACCCACCGCAACGTTCGACCCCCAGCCGATGCCCAGTCTGGCCGAGGTCTTGCGTTTTGATGTAACCGTCGAATGGGTGTTGCGTCGCTGGCCGCGCGTTTCGACCGGCCTGAACTATATGCAGTTGCAGGGCTATCGCGTGCCCCTGGTCACCGGCGGCCAGATCACCGACGTTGCCGGCGCGCTGACCTATTACTTCAACGCACACCAGCAGGCACAGCGCATCACCCTGCGCGGCACGACGGGCGACCCGCAAGTCCTTGTGTCGATCCTGACCGGTCGCCACCATTTTGCACGGCGATTGACCAATAACCCCGGCCTTATCGTTTACGAAGCCGTCGATGCGAACAACAAACCCCTAGGCACGTGCAAAATCCGCTCCGCTCCCGTCATTAAAGCTAACAAGCCCTACACGCGATACGAGTTTGATCTGGTCATCGATCGCGGGGAAGATAGTGGTCAGTGACCAGTGGTCGGTGGTCAGAAAAACACTTTGCAACTGTGCGAGTTCCCTCTAGTAACTAGCCACTAACGACTAGCCACTAATCTCGCCTTTCGGCTTCACTGGCTTCGCTTCAGGCTGGGGCGGTTCGTACTCGAACTCGCGCCAGACCATCGGACGGCGTAGATACGGCTCGATCCTGAGAACGACCTCGCCATTTTGGAAGATGCGGACGGTGCCGTTGGTTTGGCTTACGGTCACGGCCACGGCATTCGTGGCCCGGCTGATCGCCGCAGCGGCCCAATGCCGGGCGCCAAGGCCCTTTGAAAGCGTCACGTCGGCCGCCGAGCAATCGAGATACCGGCAAGCCGCTTCGACCACACCGTCGGCCGAAACGATCAAGGCACCATCCATCTGCGCGATTTCTTTGATGCCCTCACGCACTCGGGGATCGTCCAGATTGCGTTCCTTGCGGCTGTACCCTCGCACGGGGTCGAATCCAACCGGCCGGCTGCAACCTAGCACTTTGCGCGAGTCGCCCACGACGAATAGCGTGCCGACCGGCTTGCCTTCACGCCCGTCCCGGCCGATCTCGACGGCCAGATCGACAACGATCTTCAGCGTGTCCAGCGGCACTCGCGTTTCCAATTGACGCAGATCGCGGCCGCTCAGTCGATTCAAATGCTCGTCCAAATTGATAACGCTCAGCGAGTCGATCGTGTCGGCGTCGAACCCGCTATACAGGGTCACAACGCTCGAGCCGGGCGTCAACAGGTCATCGGCAACCGCTTCCAGCACCGATTGGGTGAGCCGCTCATAAATGGGATTGTCCGTCATGTCGAGCCGTACCGTGGCCAGCCCGGCCTCCTTGGCGCCTGCCAAGTCTTCCGAGGTATTGGCCGCCACGACCACCTTGCTTTTCCCCGCCAGATTCTTAAGCCGCGGCCACTCTGTGGGCCCCTCCATAAGCAGAAGAATAGCCTCGGCCTCGGCGGATTCCGTCATCTGCCGGGCAACGGCAAGTAGATTCTTGAACTGGTCGGTGAAACGAATTGGCTGCACGGGTTTACTGCCTCTTCCCTGTCGAGCATTGCGATCAGCCGGCCTGAATGTCACATGGCCCACTGTTGGATCGCATATCCGCAGGGGCAGCGGCGCGACCTCAACCGGCCCTATACTAAAGCTTTTCGTGATCTGTGGCAACTGCAAGGCATTCATGCTATTGGAATTTCTCGTCAATTCGTGGTCAATGTGTTCATTCCAATCCGTTATTTAACCGCAGAATAGACGGCTTTTACCGGAGAACTTCGCGACTTTCGACGCGAAGCCAACACCTTGAATCCACAGATCAAAACAGACGCTTGAAGCGTTCGGCCAACGAAGGAGGCGGATCAGGCTTCTCGCCCTTCACATATTGCTGCCAACGATCAACGCTCCCCTCAAAACTCTTGCCGGTCACCCGCTCCAACGACTGCACCGCACGATATTGCATTGCCGGATCAGTATCGGCCAACGCTTCGCCCAGGGGCTTTACGGCCTCGGCATTCTTCGTCTCGCCAAGGGCCTTCGCGGCCGCCAATCGCACGTCTGCATCCACGTCGCCCCGCAAGGCTTCAGCCAAAAGCTTTACCGCCTCGGCATTGTTCCGCTTGCCCCAGGCGTCGCAAGCCGCCACGCGCACATGCATATCCGAATCGCCCAACGCCGCTTTCAGAATGGCGTCGGCCGCGGGCCCCGGATAATGACCCAAGGCACGAATGATCTCAATCCGAATCAGAGGGTCTTTCTCCGTCTTGATCGACTCGGCCAACTGCTGCGATATGCGAGCCTTCTCATCCGCCGAGGCTGATGCCGAAGCCGCCCCCAATGCCCGTAATTCAGTGATGCGCTCGGCCGGCGTCTTCACACCGGGCAATACATCCGACACCGGCCCTTGAAACGGCACCCAAGAGGGCAAGATGTCTAAATCCGCGCAGCCGCTCGCCAGCACAGCCGTTAAGCCGCAGAGAAGAATCAAAATTCGTTGGCCGCTAGCACCGGTCATGGATGATACTCGCCGTCGTAGGGCCGGGGGAACGATAAAAAAACGCTCTTCCTCGACAAGAGGGCGGAACTATACCAACCCCGCCCAATCACGCCAAGACGAATCCCAGACAAAAAACTCTCAAACTGGCTAAAATGCAACGACTAGAGAAAGCCATCCCCCTAAACACTGACCCCCGATCTCTGATTTCTCCCTCTAGCCCCTAACCCCTAACCCCTAGTATGATACAGGCGGTTTCCCCCACTGCCACGCAAATGCCGAGGAGAACATGATGGCTCTGCGATTAGAAGTCCTTCAGTTTTTCGATGAGACCAACCAGTCGATCGTCCACCGTATTCCCGAAGAGGGCTCGACCGACATCAAAATCGGCGCCCAACTCATCGTGCAGGAAAACCAAGAGGCCGTGTTCTTCCGTAGCGGCAAAGCCCTCGACACCTTCGGCCCCGGCCGCTACACCCTGGTAACGGCCAACGTGCCGATCCTCACGCGGTTGCTTACGATTCCCTGGGAAAAATCGCCCTTCCAGGCTCAGGTCTACTTCATTGGCAAGCAAACTTTCATTGACCAAAAATGGGGCACCTTGCAGCCGATCGTCTTCCGCGACCCCGATTTCGGCATGGTTCGCCTCCGAAGCTTCGGCAAATACTCCTTCCGCGTGGCTGAAACGCAAAAACTGGTCGATACGCTCGTCGGCACCCAAGGCAAATACACCACCGAAGCGGTTGCGTCCTATCTCAAGGATCTGATAGTCGCCCGCTTGATGGATCTCTTGGGCACACAAAAAATCAGCCTACTCGACCTCCCCTCCAAATACGACGAAGTCGCCGCTGAAACCAAAACCAAACTGGCTGCGGAATTCACTCAATATGGGCTAGAACTCGTCGATTTCTTTATCAATGGCATCACCCCGCCCGAGGAAGTCCAAAAAGCCATCGATTCCCGCAGCTCGATGGGCGCGGTCGGCGATCTGAACGCCTTCATGAAATTCCAAGCCGCTAACAGCATGGCCAAACTGGCCGAACAAGGCGGCGGAGCCAACGGCGGCATGGCAGGCGGAGCAATGGGCATGGGCATGGGCGCCGGCTTCGGCATGATGATGCCCGGCATGATCCAACAAGCAATGGCCGCAACAACCGCCCCGGCAGCAGCCCCCGCTTCGGCCACCGTCGCAACGGTCGATCCCAAAGCGATGGTGCGCACCGTTGCCACGGCCGCAGGCTATGCCGTCACCGAATCCGGCAACACGCTGCAAATCTCCGTTCCCACCGGCGCACTGCGTAAACAAGTGGTCAATGTTGAAATCGGCGCGCCCGACCAAGCCGGCCATGCCGCACTCAGCTACTGGTCGGTCTGCGGGCCTTACGATGAGAAAAACGCCGCCGAATTGCTGCGTTTCAACGCCGGTGTGCTACACGGAGCATTCGCCGTGAAAAAAGTCGGCGCGGCCGAGATGGTCGTCCTGCAAGCCAACCAAGCCGCGGAAGCCTTCAATCCGCTCGGCATCAGCCAAGTGCTATCTGCCATCGCCTGGCAAGCCGATCAAGCCGAACAGAAAATCACCGGCAGCGACACCAATTAAGATTCGCACTCCTTTGCTCACGCACAACAAAGCCGCTTGCGGCTTCGCAAAAACTCCCCTCGCCCTCTTTTCGGGAGAGGGGCCGGGGGTGAGGACGGCAGGAATTGCCACTTGAGGCTGCGGGCCATCGTGACTCATTGCATGGCTGCATCACAAAAGTGATGCATATTTCTTACAAAACATCCAATCCGTGAAATAACGTATAATAGAAGAATGTTACCGCTGAAGACGCGAAAAACGTGAAGAAAACGCTTTGATTGACACGGATATGCAAACTGTATTCCTAACTCCATAGATCGTGAAGTTTTTAACAAAGTTTAGCGACCAACGGGAGCGGATCGGAGTCAACCGAGCGGAAGCTCGCATTGGTTGGCGGCCCTGCCGCCCTGTGTCCATCTGTGGTTCCAAAATGTCTTCTCTGCGATCTCGGCCGTTTCATCGCATGATCTT